>JAEETC010000204.1 GCA_016286585.1 Prevotella sp.
ATCATATGAATCATGCTTTTTATGTTTCCCTTTAACTGGTTTTTCTTCTTCAGGTTTGCTTTCTTCTGGTTCTTCATCTTTAGGTTTCTTTTGTTTTTTCATACTCTTTGTCATATCACTTACTAATTTACCATATTTTTTCTTATCTTTTGGCTTTTCTTCTTCTGGCTTTTCTTCTTCTGGTTCTTCAGGTTTCTTTTTACTTTTAACTTTTTCTTCTGGTTTGGTTTTCTCTTCTTCTGTTTTTTTTCCTTCTCTATCTTTTTTCTGCTTTTTCATTCCACCTTTAATATTCTTAACAAATTTGGTATATCCTTTCTTATCTTTTGGTTTTTCTTCTTCTTCTTCAGGTTCTTCTTCTGGTTCATCTCCAATTCTTACATAAATTGGAACTTTAATTAAATGATATTTAATACCTTCATCATCTTTTGGCATTATAACATAATATGAAATATTTTCTTGTCCATCATCATCATTGTAGTAAAGAGGCTCTTCAGTATATTCAATAAATTTCTTATCTTCTTCATCTTCTCCAAATGGAACTTTCTTTTTCTTTTTGGGATCATCTCTTCTAATATAAAATCTCATTTTAACAACTTTATATGGTTTATTTTCAGCTGGTTTGATATATAAAGGTACTTGTACAAGAATATATCTAATAAATTCACCATCATCATCTCCATATATTTTTCTATAAATAGGTACTTCTATAATATCATATTTCTTATCTTCATCTTTTTCATCTTTAGGTACATTTTCTTTTGGTTTATAAACTGGTCTCTTAACTTCTTGGAATTGTTTATCTTCTGGAGTCTTCTCTGGTTCTTCTTCTTCATCTCCAGGTTTAGTATATAATGGTTCAGTAACTTTTGTATATTCTTTTTTTTCTGGTTCTTCTTCATTCTTAAAGAATACAGGTTCTTCAATTGGTTCATATTTCTTAAAAGTTTCTTTTCCTCCCATATCATTGAATAATCCATTAGCATCTTTATTTTTAACATAAATTCTCTTTGGAACAACTTCAAACATATCATCTTCAGGTATTTCTTCTCCTTCTTTAGGTTTTTTACTCTTCTTTTTAATAATAAAAAGTGGTCTTCCTACAACTTGGAATCTCTTTTCTTCATCATCTTTTTCTTTATCATCTTTATCTTCAACAATTTTTTCATAAAGTGGTTTACTTACAATCTTATAAGTCTTAAATTTATCTTCTGGTTTAGTTTGTTCTGGAATTGGAGTAGATGTTGCGCTTGGTTTCTTGAAATAAACTAGTTTTTCAATTTTCTTGAATTTAGTAAGATTCTTATCATCACCTGCTAACTTATCATTTACAATATCTTCGTCTTTCTTCTTAATATAGAGTGGTTCTTTTACATCAGTATAACTTTTATCATCCTCTGGATCAGTGTCACCTGGTTTTTTATAGAATAATGGTTTTTCTACAGGAACATATTCTTTATCTTCTGGTGATGATTCTTTAGTTGGTTTTTTATAAACAGGTTTTGGCAATCTCTCATAAGTAGGTTTAGTTGGGTCATCTTTTTTATCTGTTTTATAAAATACAGGTTGATCAACACGATTATATTCTTTAGGTTTAGTATCATCTGATGGTTTTTCTTCAGTTTTCTTTGCAATATCTTCAACATCAGATTTTTTGACATAAAGAGGTTGATCAATAGGATCGAAAATGGAATCTTCATCAATATTCTTATTCTTTTTAAATTCAGGTTTTGCTCCATCCTTAAGTGAAAATACAGGAGTATCTAACGGTTGATATTCATCTTCTTCATTTGTTAATTTACCTTTCTTAGGTTGAATAGTTTTAGATCTAATATAAACTGGTTTACCTAATTTTTCATATGTTTTAAAGTCATCAGGACTTTCTGGTTTCTTCTCATCTTTTGGACTTTCAGGTTTCTTATAATAAACTGGTTTATTTAATCTTTGGAATTGTTTATCATTACCTTTATCATCTTTACCCATTACATCATTTAATTCATCAGCATCTTCTTTTCTTACAAATAATGGTTTTTTAACAGGTTCAAATGTCTTATCTTCTTTACCTGGTTCTTCTGGTTCACCTTCTTTAATTGTATATAAAGGTGTATCTACTTGTTTAAATTCCTTATCGTTTGGATCTTTATTTTTAGGATCTTTTTGTGTATATAATGGTTTACCAACTCTTTGATATTCTTCTTTAGGTTCTTTCGGTTCTTTATCTCCTTTTTCTTCAGTTTCTGCTTTTTCAAGTGGATCTACTTTCTTATAAAAAATAGGTTCATCTACTCTTTCATAATTCTTTAATTCATTATCTTTATCTTTTTCTCCTAATTTCTTTAATACATCATCTGCTGTTGTTTTCTTCACAAACACTGGTTCAGTTATTTTTTCAACATCTGTTTCTTTAACATCTTTTGGTTCTACTCCTTCTTTTCCAACAAATATTGGTGCACTGATCGGTGTAAATTCTTTCTCTTCATCTTTACCTTCTTTTCCTTCTGGAACTTTATCTTCTGGTTTAACATAAATAGGAGTGTCTATCTTTTCATATTCTGGTTTGTCTCCTTCTTTCTTTTCTGGTTTCTTTAAGAATATTGGTTTCTTTACTCTTTCAAAGTTCTTTAAATCTTTATCTCCTAATAATTCATCCATAACTGCATCGGCATCTTTCCTCTTAACATAAAGAGGTTGATTTGCACCTTCATAATTTGAGTCAGGGTCTTTACCTGGTTCTTTTGGTGCTCCTTCTTTTACAAAGAATAAAGGCTCATTAATTTTTGAAAAATCTTTTTTATCTGGTTCTTTTGTTGGATCTTTTGTAGTATAAACGGGTTTACTTAATCTTTCATATGTAGTATCTTTCTTTTCAGGTGATTTTTTATCTGGTTTTGTAAATTTAATTTTCTTATAGAAAACTGGTTTAGAAACACGTTCTACATTTTCTGGAATTTCATCTATTGGTTCTCCTGTTTTATCATTAATTTCTTCAACATCAGATTTTTTAACATAAACAGGTTGATCAATTCCTTTTAATACATTATCTTCGTTTGTATTTGGTTTAATTGAATTTTTATCTATATCATCTCTAACTACATAAAGAGGTGTAGAAATTGGTTCATATTCATCTTCTTCTGGAGTTGGTTTATTGTCTTCTTTTGGTTTAGTTCTAATATAAACTGGTTTATTAAGTTTATCATAAGTTTTAAATTCACCTGGTTTATTTGGAGTATCATCAGTTGTATCTTGGGTAACTGGTTTACCTTCTTCATCTAATTTCTTATAATAAACTGGTTTATTTAATCTTTGGAATTGTTTATCATTACCTTTATCATCTTTACCCATAACATCATTTAATTCATCAGCATCTTCTTTTCTTACAAATAATGGTTTTTTAACAGGTTCAAATGTCTTATCTTCTTTACCTGGTTCTTCTGGTTCACCTTCTTTAATTCTATAAACAGGTGTTTCAACTGGTTTGAAATCTTTATCTTCTGGAAGTTTTTTATCTTCTTTTGTAATATATAATGGTTTAGTTACTCTTTGATATACTTCTTTAGGTTCATCTTTTCCTGGTTCTTTAGTTGGATCAACTTTCTTAATAAATAATGGTTCATCCACTTTTTCATGATTCTTTAATTCATTATCTTTATCTTTTTCTCCTAATTGATCTAATACATCATCTGCATAGAATTTCTTAACAAAAACTGGTTGTTCTACCTTTTCAAAATCATCTTCTTTTGCATCTTCTGGATCTACTCCTTCTTTTGGAACATATACTACTGAACTTATAGGTTCAAATTCTTTTTCTTCATTTTTACCATCTTTTCCTTCTGCTGGTTTATCATCAGTTCTAATATACATAGGAGCATCTATTTTTTCTAATCCTTTTTCACCTGGTTTCTTTACAAATATTCCTTTAGCTAATTTTTGGAATTTCTTTAATGTATCATCATCTTTTTGACCAACTTTATCATATACTTTCTTTGCATCTTTATTTTTAACATAACATATCTTCTTTACTGTTTTAAATCCTTTCTTTGGATCTTTTACATATAATTCTTTTTCAACTGGTTTTAATTCTTCATCTTCTTGAGTTGGTTCTTCAACTTCTTCATCTTTAACAAATAATGGTTTATCAATAACTTCATATGTATCTTTTTCAGGATTTTTATAATAAATAGGTTCTTCAACAGGTTCATAATTTTCAAATGTTGGTTTTTCTTCTTCATCAGTTGGTTTTTTCTTATCTTTTGCTTTCTTCATACTCTTTGTCATATCACTTACTAATTTACCATATTTTTTCTTATCTTTTGGCTTTTCTTCTTCTGGCTTTTCTTCTTCTGGCTTTTCTTCTTCTGGTTCTTCTTCTTCTGGTTCTTCTTTCTTCTTCTTTTGTTTTAACATATCTTTAGCTACTTCACCTACAAATTTATCATATGAATCATGTTTTTTATGTTTCCCTTTAACTGGTTTTTTAGCAGATGGTTCTGATGGTTTTTCTGGTTCTTCTTCTTCAGGTTTGCTTTCTTCTGGTGCTTCATCTTTAGGTTTCTTTTGTTTTTTCATACTCTTTGTCATATCACTTACTAATTTACCATATTTTTTCTTATCTTTTGGCTTTTCTTCTTCTGGCTTTTCTTCTTCTGGTTTTTCTTCTTCTGGCTTTTCTTCTTCTGATTCCTCTTCTTCTTTCTTTGGTTCTTCTTTCTTCTTCTTTTGTTTTTTCATACTCTTTGTCATATCACTTACTAATTTACCATATTTTTTCTTATCTTCTGGCTTTTCTTCTTCTGGTTTTTCTTCTTCTGGTTCTTCTTCTGATTCCTCTTCTTCTTTCTTTGGTTCTTCTTTCTTCTTCTTTTGTTTTAACATATCTTTAGCTACTTCACCTACAAATTCATCATATGAATCATGCTTTTTATGTTTCCCTTTAACTGGTTTTTCTTCTTCAGGTTTGCTTTCTTCTGGTTCTTCATCTTTAGGTTTCTTTTGTTTTTTCATACTCTTTGTCATATCACTTACTAAT
>JAEETC010000205.1 GCA_016286585.1 Prevotella sp.
GATAAGAGGTTGCAGCTTCAAGGTCGGCCATACAGACGAGCAGTTTACCTTTCCCCACCTGAAACTCAAAGATCAGTCCAAGCTTGTGATTGCGCTCGATATTATCGATCACCTGCACGATGGGCCTGTAGTCCTTACCTGTATTGTCGAGCATAAACGGATGACTTGCCTTGATGACGGGGAACCACTGCCAATTGGTGTGCATCTGGGTGGGGAAGCCTCGGAAGATGGGATGCTCAGGATTGCAAAGGATGCCCAAAGTGCCCGGAGAGACAGGTTTCTTGTTGTTCTCGGAGATGGTCTTGAACATGCGGTAGTTCCAGTAGTCCGTCTGGAAGAGTCCACCTACCGTCAGTTCCGAAGCCTCTGGCATCAGCAGCACGCTCTTGCCTTTCTCCAGCATATTGACAGCTGTCTCGTCCAGTACATTCGTAACGGTAATCATACTCTCCAACTTACTTAGGTCACACCAGGCAGGGAAGGCCCAGAGGTCGTAGGTGTTATGATAAGGCACACCGTAATATTCGGTATCATCGATGCCAAGCGACAGCTGCAGTTGCGTAGGCTTAGTAAGGCTGCTAAGGTCTATCTTCAGCTCTCCGGCCGTAAAGAGACCTTCTGTAGAAGGGAGCTTCATCTCGCCTGATGCGATCTTTTCCGTCCCTGTGAGTTCCCAGCGGAGGGTCTTGCCGTTAAGTGACTCACCACTATAGTTGGCGACCTGGATCCACGCATGGATGCCATCCTCGATGGTAAAACAGTAACGGTCGGCTACCAACAGCGGTACTACGGGTGCACACCACTGGCGCCACTCCCTCTCCGTACAGAGTCCCTTCGGATCCATGAAAGCATCGAGGATGCCGATATAGGCAGAACCCTGTCCGGGATAGTCCTGCAGGTCGAGAAGCTGGAAACCTGCCATGTTCTTCGTACGCAGATCCATCTCGATATCCTGTTTGTAGAGCTGAAGCGACCACAAGCCACTGGCCTGGTGGAAGTCCTTCGCCTGATCCAGCATACCTGCCTTCTCAAGTCGGGAGCGGAACACTTCCATATTATAAGGATAGAGCACGCCCGTGTACTTCTTGATTTCATCGAAGTCTGGATAAGTCTGGAACTGGGCCGTCTCATGAGAGATGACGGGAACAGCCTTCGTCTGGTTGCTCCCTTCTGGGAAGGCCAGCGCACAGCCTTCCTCAAAGTTCATCATCATATTAGGATAGAAATGGTTGATCATTCCACCGTCTGCCGCATCGGCAAAGGAGAACGACCCCCGAGTGTGGGTGTTGTAGTTGCCCCAACCCTCTCCGCCTACACGACAGGTGGTGAAATAGTCCATGCCTTTCTTCACTCCCTGATAGCCAAGATAGTAGTTTGAGCCGAAGGTATAGACCTTGTCTGGGGCGATCTTACGGAAATCCTCGATGAATTCGGCCATTTTGTCAACGCTTCCCCAAAGTTCATTACCCAAAGCAAACATCCTGAAGGATGGATGATGACCATACCAGCGCAGGATATTCTCGCCCTCTTTATGGAGAAAAGTCATCAGCGTGTCATCCTTCTCATCGAAACTACCCCAGAAAGGCAGCTCCGGCTGCAGGATGATACCCAGCTCGTCTGCTGCGACGAAAGCAGCCTCAGGGGGACACCAGGAGTGGAAGCGCACATGGTTCAGGCCATAGGCAGCACAGTCGCCGAGGTAGCTGCGCCATAAGTCAACATCCATCGCCACATGTCCTGTCAGCGGCCAGACACAAGCATCGTGCTTGCCACGAAGAAAGATTTTGTGCCCGTTGGCATAGAAGTGCTGTCCCTCTATATGGAAGTCCTTGAAGTTCGGATCTATTTTTTGCGGTTGCGGTGATACCGCAGCATACGGGACGGTAGAGAGCTCTATCTTTCCTATAATCCCGTTCCAGTTTGTCTGGGTGTCTTCGGTATAGGCATGACTGCTGGCATAAAGCTGCTTGGGAACACCGCTGCCATTATCCACCATGATAGCCAGCTGATGGTTACCAGGCGTGAGAACGTTGGACAAATCAAACACCTGAGGGGTGGAGATATCGTTTGACGAGCCGATGAACACCCCGTCGACATACACCTCCGAGGGTTTCGTACGCTCCAGCATCAGACTGATCGTCTTTCCTTTCCAACTGGCAGGAATCTCCACAGTCCGACGATACCAGGCGCGGCCCTTGTAGGCAAAGATTCGGGAGAGATGTGTCGTCTCCTCCGTCCTGCCGATGAAATCGCCTTTTTTGTTCGTGTCAGTCGTTCCAGGCAACTGTACCGTTTCCGTCATCGCATCGTCGGCTTTCATCGTTCCCTGACGGTCTAAGGCGAATTGCCACACACCACTTAGGTCAATGTGTCTCGGCTTGTTCTCTGCCTGTGTATTCAGACAGAGAACAGCCATCAGTAGCAGTATAGATAGTTTTTTCATTGTTTCGGTCTTTTCCTTATTTGGCACCTATTTCCTTCAGTAGGCGATCTGCCTTGCCCCACTTCTCCATCATGTAGAGCACATAACGGATGTCGACGCCGATGCAGCGGGCTAGCTGAGAGTCGAAGAAGATATCAGACGACAACGAATCCCAGTTCCCGTCGAAGGCAAGACCTATCAGCTCACCCTTGCCGTTGAACATCGGCGATCCACTGTTACCACCCGTAATGTCGTTGTTCGACAGGAAGCAGAGGTGCAGTTTGCCTGTGGTCTTGTCGGTATACTTACCAAAATCACTGGCTGAGAGCAGTTCCTTCATGATGGGCTCTGCCTCATAGTCGATAATGCCCTTTTCGCCCTGCTTCATCTTCTCCACGATGCTACTGGCCTCGGTGTAATAACCAGAGGGCTTGCCGCCGAGCAGATACTCACCCACCTGACCATAACTCAGACGCATGGTGAAGTTGGCATCGCTATAGTTGGGCATATCCTCTTCCATACGCAGCTTAGCGGCACAGAGATAACGCTCCAGCGCGTCGATGCTGTCATAGGTGGCCTCAAGGTCTGCACGGATGTCGGCCTGTACGGAGAGAAGGCTCTCACCATACACCACGCCAGGATCCTTATGATAGCTCTTCTTGTTCACATAGATCTTCTTGTCGTGGGTCATCAGCTTCGACTTCTTATAGATACGATCCACGAACTTCTGGTAGTCGCCACCATAGTCGTGGTCGATGACGTTGAAGAAGTCGGGCTGGTATTTGATCTCCACCTTCTCACGGTAGTGCTTCAGCAAGGCAGCAAGGATCTCACGGTCGGTATCATAGTCCCACTCATCGGAATTGTCCTTGAATTCGATATAGTATGACTTTGGCTTGCCTTCCTTGCCGTTGATGATGGCACCGTTCTGCACACGAAGGGCACGACGGGTCATCTCATCGGTATTACGGCGTCCGAAGGTCTCATTGTAGAAAGTCAGGGCGCGGCGGGCTTGGAAACGCTTCTGATAGAGTTGCTCCAGCTTGGCAAAGTCGAGTTTACCCTTCAGATAACCCGTAGAGTCCTGCCACTGACGGATCTTCTGCTCATAGGCAGCCTTCTGACGAATCAGTCCGATGCTGTCGATACATTTGTTCATGCCGATACTGTTCTTCCAATAGTTCGAGCTTTGGGCATATTTCGAGTCGTACTTGATGCGCACGGCCTCATCAGCCCGCATGTGGCGGATCATGATATTCTGCTTCACCTCGCGGGTCAGGTACATCGGTTCGTTCTGGGCATTACGGCGCTCCTGGATACCATAGCTTGACAGATAACGGCTTGTGCTGCCAGGATAGCCGATGGTCATCGAGAACGATCCGGGTACATAACCCTGCAACGATACCTGCGCCCATTTCTTCGGTTTCATCGGTACATTGTCCTTTGAATACTTCGCAGGACCACCGGTCTTGGGATCCACATAGATACGGAACACGCTGAAGTCACAGGTCTGACGCGGCCACATCCAGTTGTCGGTCTCACCACCGAACTTACCCATCGATTTGGGGAGAGCGAACACCAGTCGCACGTCCTCGTAGTCACGGTAGGTGGTCAGGTAGTATTTGTTGCCCTCATAGAAGGGCTTGATCTCTACACGCAGGGTGGAGTCTTGTTTGGCTACGTCCTTCTGCATCGCATTCTCGAGTGAGTCGAGCAGATGGTACTGGTCATCACTGCTCATTTGGTTGATGCCAAGTGAGTCGAGCCAGGTCGTGATATCCTTCTGCTCCACCATGAAACTCACGAAGAGGTTCTTGTTGGGCAGCTCTTCCTCATACGAATTCGACACAAAACCGTTGAGCATATAGTCGTGCTCTACTGTCGAGTGGGAACGAATGGCCTCGAAGCCACAATGATGGTTGGTAAACACGAGACCGTCGGGACTCACAACCACTCCTGAACAGAAGCCGCCGAAGTTCACCACACAGTTCTTGATGGCATCGTCGCCTTCATACAGAGCACCATAGGGCAACTCGTAGTTCTCCTGCTTCATCGTCTCGTAGACAGCATTCGGCAGGTTGTACAACGTCCACATGCCCTCATCGGCATGGATTGTGAATAACGAACAGTGAATCGCGAATAATGTAAACAATAATTTCTTCATATCTTATTTTGTTTTCTTGAATTTCTTTCCAATAACAGGGAGACTGCTGAGGGGGAAATCATGTCTGACGATATAAGCCAAGAACAATCCGATGAGCAACGTATTGACCAGTAGTTGCGCCCACATGGGAATCAAGCTCTTGTAGGCAATCATTGGCCACGTAAGAATCGCTGTGATAACGACATACAAAGCGATATCCTTCATCGGATATGGGATAGGATTCTTTTTCTGCCCCACCAGATAACTCAATACCATCGCTGTACCATAGCCGGCCACACCTCCCCATGCACAGGCCCAATAGCCGAACTTAGGAATGAAAATGATGTTCACGGCTAAGAGCACAATACAGCCGATTGTTGAGAACCAAGCGCCATAGATGGTCTTGTCGATGAGTTTATACCAGAATGACAAATTGAAGT
>JAEETC010000040.1 GCA_016286585.1 Prevotella sp.
CGTATTCACACCATAGGAAACCATCATTGAGACAGAATCGCGATCATAGATAGGTGGCGCCGTATGCTCCGCAGGCTCAGTACACGACAGGAGGAACATCAACTGACAGACAACCCATAGTGGCAGAGAAGCCCGCCACCATATTCGTCCGTCGTTCCTGAACCTGTCACTTTTCACGATTCTCTCTCCTACTCTACCTTCATTTTCGAGAACCAGCGCTCATTGAACGTCAGACCGATGTTCAGACGGAAGGTGTTCTCGGTAATCAGATTGTCGGCAGAACGGCGCTGCCACTCTGCGCTGACATTCAGCAGCGAACGGTTGTTATAACCATTCATGATGGGGATACCCAGACCAAAGCTGAGGTGTATCTCCTTCGGCCCGTCCTTCCCCTCTATATAATAATAAGGTGTAGAATAGCCGGCACCAACTCGGTAACGGACATGATGCAGTACGCTGCGTGTGCTTCGGGGATTGGGAATCCACTCTGCACCCACATTCATCTTGTAGCTGTCCTTCAGGAGCCCTTCTTTCAGACTATACGAATTGTTGTTGAAGGTCGGGAATGCCAGCGATCCCCACTTCTGCATCCGGAAGTCAGCACCGACACGCAGACGCAAATCTTTCTGATAGGCGACACCAATACCAAACGATGTTGGCAGCGACAGACCATCAGTGATTTTGAACGACGTCGTGTCTGACTTCGAGATACTTGAATTCTTATGAATGATCCTTGCTTCTGGATCGGCGTTCAGCTTATGCTCAGGACTGAAGACAGCACCAATGGTCAGCATATCCTTCCCAATGGGCTGTGCAAACTGCACACCGAAATCAAACTTATAGTTACTCACCGAAGCATAATAGTCTTTATAGATGGTGTTGATATCAGAGGAACTGACGGAAGAGACACTCTTTTCAATATCGCCCCAGAGATAAGAGACGTTGAAGCCCACCGACAAAGGTTTGAACACGCGCCATCCTACACCCAAAAAGAGCTGGTTCAGTCCACCTTTACCACTATACTCCGAATACACCGACGTTTCAGAATCCAACCGCGAGGTGGTGGATGTATATTCATAGCCTATATTCGACAAAGGCATCACACCGAAGCTGACACCCACATTCTTGATCAGACGTAAGGCGCCCGTCACGTAGTCGAAACCACCGCTCTTGGCATTCAACTTTCTACCGCCCTCACTGAAATTCGTAATCTGTCCGGACAGTCCGGCATCGAAGATCATAGTGATGGAGTCGATGGAGGAATAGGAGGCGGGATTCATCGGATTCACCTCATTCCCTTTCCTGAAGGCCAGACCGACACCGCCCATACCTTTATTAAATCCTACACCCTGATCCGACAGATCGCCAAGACCATACTGGCTGTAGGGAGAGTTCGTGCCACTTTGTGCAAAGGCTGTCAGGGTTGTCATCGAGAAAACCGCCAGACAGCTGATGATTTTATTCATATTAATGGTTCTTTTTCCGAAGATTTTCATTTCAGGGTGCAAAATTATTAAAAAAAAAGCAGAAAAACACTTTTTACTGAAAAATATCAATTAATTTTGCATCGTGAAACAAAAAAATATCTTTTTTAGGAGATTTACCCTCCTGTTCCTGGGTTTTCTGTCGCTGACGGCGGTGATGGCCCACAAAGACTATCAGCCGGAATACCTGGCACACTTCGACTCGGTGGAGGTAAGCCTTCTCACCTGTTCCCCCCATGAGGAGATCTACAGCCTGTATGGTCATACCGCCCTCCGGTGGCACGACCCCAACAAGGGTGAGGATATTGCCTTCAACTGGGGAGTGTTCGACTTCCGCAAACCCTATTTCGTGCTGCGGTTCGTCTTCGGCCTGACCGATTACGAGCTCGGCGCTTATCCCTACAACTTCTTCCTCCAGGAATACCAGCAATACGGCAGTAGCGTCACCGAACAGGTGCTCGACCTGAAGCCAGAGGAGAAGATTGCCCTCCGGGAGGCGCTGATCAATAACCTGCAGACCGAGAACAAAGTCTACCGATACAACTATTTCTACGACAACTGTTCGCTGCGCCCGAGAGACCTCATCGAGCGCTGTATCACAGGAAAGGTGACCTATGCCCCACGGGAGGACTATCAGCCCAGCTATCGGGAGATGGTGCGCACCTGTACCCGAAACCACCCCTGGGCCACCTTTGGCAACGATATGCTGCTCGGCATCAAGGCCGACTTGAAGACAGACCAGCGGCAGCAGGATTTCCTGCCCGACAACCTGATGTACGATGTAGACCGCGCCACCATCTATGCCAACGGCGAATACCGTCCATTGGTCCATGAGCGTCGGATAGCCCTCCAGGCTGGCGTTCAGATCATCGAACAAGACTTCCCTCTGACGCCTACCGAATGTGCCTGTCTGCTGCTGATCGTCTCCGTCGTCATCGCCTTCTGGGAGTGGAAACGCCGAAAGACCTTCAAATACTGGGATGCGCTGCTGATGCTCATACAGGGACTGGCTGGCTGCGTGCTGTTCGTCATGATCTTCTCGCAGCACCCCACCACGAGCCTGAACCTCCAGCTGTTGCTGTTGAATCCCCTGCCCTTCTTCTTCATCCCCGCTGTGCTGAGACGGCGCGACACCCGCTGGTGGAGGATTCTGGCGGTGATGATTGTGCTGTTCGCCATCGGCGGCCTCTTCCAGCATTATGCCGAGGGGATGTTGATTGTGGCACTATGTTTGCTAATAAGAGTTTTCAACGGATATAAAATAAGAACGAAGTAATTGAGCAACCGCTATATCTATCTCACGCTGCTGGCCGTTCTCGGATGGAATGCTGAGACTGCTGCCCAGAACGGAGCCCGACAGGTGCCGCGTCTGGTGGTGAACATCACCATCGACCAGTTGCGCAGCGACTATCTCGAGGCCTATGCCCCACTCTACAGCGCCAACGGTTTCAGAAAGCTTTTGGAACAGGGAAAGGTCTATGAGAACGCCTCCTACCCCATGCAGGAGACGGACCGTGCTTCGGCGGTCTCAACGGTGATCACCGGCACAGTACCCTATTACCACAGCATCATCGGTCAGCGGTGGATTGAGCGGGAGACGCTACGCCCCATCCTCTGTACGGAGACCCTCCGCCAGAATGGCACGCCGTCGCCCACCCACCTCTCGGTATCGACGTTAGGCGACGAGTTGAAAGTAGCCACCAACGGTGAGGCGCGTGTCTTCGCCATCGCCCCCTTCTGCGATGCGGCCATCCTCACAGCGGGTCACGCTGCCGACGGCGCCCTGTGGCTCGACGAACAGACTGGGCAATGGATGACCTCGCAGTATTACTCCAACCAAACCGACGCTCCCTTGCTGAGTTTCAACAAGATAAATGAAATCAGCGACAATATAGACCATCTCTTCTGGACACCTCTCGGACAAGAGGCCAAGCCCGATTTCAAATACACCTTCAAAGACAATAAGAAATACCAGGAATACCAGACCTCTGCCCTGATCAACAACCACATGACGGATTGGGCCCTTTTATGCGCCAACCATCAGATGATGGGTGCAGATATGGTTCCCGACTTGCTCTGTCTGACTTATTATGCCGGCCCCTACAACCATCGGCCCATGACAGAATGTCAGCAGGAGATGCGCGACACCTATCTCCGACTGGACCGTAGCATCGCCCAGCTGATCACCCGTCTGGAATCCAGCATCGGCGCAGGCAACGTGCTTTTCGTACTCACCGGCACTGGATATTGTGATCCCGAATACACCGACTATGCCCGATACCGCATTCCTACGGGCACCTTCTATATCAACCGCGCCGCCAATCTGCTGAACATGTATTTCGGCGCACTTTGGGGACAGGAGCGTTACATCGAGACGTGGTTTGGTAACCAGCTGTATATCAACCACAAGCTGCTGGAGCAGAAGCACATCAGCCTGTCTGACTTCTGTCAGCGGGCCAAAGAGTTCCTGCTACAGATGGAGGGCGTCAGGAACGTCTACACCACCCTACAATTGCTGGGCGGCGACAGCAGCCTGATGACCAAGATCCGCAACGGATTCCACCCCTCGCATAGCGGCGATATCCTGATTGAGGTTGCGCCAGGATGGCAATTACAGAACGAGGAGACTGGTGAGAACCGCGTGTCGCAGACTCCCGCCCTCGCCTTCCCCATCGTATTCTATGGTGCCGGCATACAGCCCGAGCGCATACTCACCCCCGTCACCACTGATCGTATAGCCCCCACCATTTCACGGGCTATCCGCATCAGGGCCCCCAACGCCTGCACCGCAGAACCGCTTTTTTAAGGTAAAAAGGTAAAAAAGTGAAAAGGTAAGCATAAGTACGGATTTTTTTTCGTACCTTTGCACCCGTTTCATGAAAGTGAAAAGGTGAAAAAGTGAAAAGGTGAAATAGTAAAAAGTGAATAATCATAGTAAAAAGTAGATATAACAATGAATTTCAACAAGATTCTGAAGTCGCTGTTTGGTGATAAGTCCACCCGCGACATGAAGCTCATCCAGCCTTTAGTAGAGAAGGTGAAGGCCGTATCGCCGAAGATTGAGCAAATGGATAACGACGCCCTGCGCCAGCGCTCCAAAGAGTTGCGCGAGCAGGTGCAGGCCACAGCCAAAGAAAAGAGAGCCCGCATCGACGAGCTGAAGGCTACCATCGAGAACACACCTATCGACGAGCGTGCTGACATCTTCGCACAGATCGACAAGATAGAGAAAGAGATACTCGACATTTTTGAGAAAGCCCTCGATGAGGTGATGCCCGAGGTGTTCGCCATCGTGAAGGAGACCGCCCGCCGCTTTGCCGAGAACGAGGAGACCGTTGTCACCGCCACCGACTTCGACCGTGAGCTGGCTGCCGATCCCCGTAAGGACTTCATCACCATCGACGGCGATAAAGCCATCTACCATAACCACTGGACTGCTGGCGGCAACGACCTGAAGTGGGAGATGATTCACTACGATGTACAGCTCTTCGGTGGTGTCGTGCTCCATCAGGGAAAGATCGCTGAGATGGCCACTGGTGAAGGTAAGACGCTGGTCGCTACCCTCCCCGTGTTCCTGAATGCCCTCACCGGCAACGGTGTGCACGTGGTGACGGTGAACGACTACCTGGCCAAGCGTGACTCAGAGTGGATGGGACCGCTCTATATGTTCCACGGGCTCAGCGTCGACTGTATCGACAAGCACCAGCCCAACAGCGAAGAGCGTCGCCGCGCCTATCAGGCCGACATCACCTTCGGTACCAATAATGAGTTCGGTTTCGACTACCTGCGCGACAATATGGCCATCTCGCCACAAGACCTCGTGCAGCGCTCGCATAACTACGCCATCGTCGACGAGGTCGACTCCGTGTTGATCGACGATGCCCGTACCCCGCTGATCATCTCTGGTCCCGTGCCCAAGGGCGACGACCAGATGTTCGAGGAGTACCAGCCGCTGGTGGAGCGCCTCGTGGGCGTACAGCGCCAGCTGGCCACCCAGTATCTGGCTGATGCCAAGACCCTCATCACCGAGGGTAACCGCCTCGTCGAGGCCGGCAACAAGAAGGAGGGTCAGGAGAAGCTCGAACAGGGATTCCTCTCACTCTACCGTTCCCACAAGGCCCTGCCGAAGAACAAGCCGCTTATCAAATACCTCTCTGAGGAAGGTATTAAGGCCGGTATGCTCAAGACCGAGGAGATCTATATGGAGAACAACAACCGCCGTATGCCCGAGTGTATCGAGCCTCTTTACTTCGTGGTCGACGAGAAGCTGAACTCCTGCGACCTTACCGACAAGGGTACCGGCTGGCTGGCCAAGCAGGTGAACAACGACGAGCTCTTCGTGCTGCCCGACATCACCTCACAGCTCTCTGCCCTCGAGGCCGAGACCGGTCTCAGCGACCAGGAGCGTCTCGACAAGAAAGACGAACTGCTGGGCCACTACGCCGTCCAGTCGGAGCGCGTCCACACCCTCCAGCAGCTGCTGAAGGCCTACTGTATGTTCAATAAGGACGACGAATATGTGGTCATCGACGGCGAGGTGAAGATTGTCGACGAGCAGACGGGCCGTATCATGGAGGGCCGCCGTTGGAGCGACGGTCTGCACCAGGCTGTGGAGGCCAAGGAGCACGTGAAGGTCGAGGCCGCCACCCAGACTTTCGCCACCATCACCCTGCAGAACTACTTCCGCATGTACCATAAGCTGGCCGGTATGACGGGTACCGCCTCTACCGAAGCCGGTGAGTTCTGGGATATCTACAAGCTCGACGTGGTGGAGATCCCGACGAACCGCCCCGTGATCCGTAACGACCAGGACGACCGCGTCTACAAGACCCAGCGCGAGAAATATAAAGCCGTGATCGAGGAGATCGTGAAGATGCGCAATGAGGGCCGCCCGACGCTGATCGGTACGACCTCCGTGGAAATCTCCGAGTTGCTCAGCCGCATGCTCGATATGTATGTGAACCCCGAGACCGGCAAGCGCGAAGGAATCCCCCACCAGGTGCTGAACGCCAAGCTCCACCAGAAGGAAGCCGACATCGTGGCCCTCGCAGGACAGTCTACCAACGGCAAGGGCGCCGTCACCATCGCCACCAATATGGCTGGTCGTGGTACCGATATCAAGCTCTCGCCCGAGGTGAAGGCTGCCGGTGGTCTGGCCATCATCGGTACCGAGCGCCACGAGTCGCGCCGTGTAGACCGTCAGTTGCGCGGTCGTGCCGGCCGTCAGGGTGACCCGGGCTCCAGCGTGTTCTTCGTATCGCTCGAAGACAAACTCATGCGTCTGTTCGCCTCCGAGCGTATCGCCTCGGTGATGGACCGTCTGGGCTTCAAGGAGGGCGAGATGATCGAGAGTCCAATGATCTCGAAGAGCATCGAGCGCGCCCAGAAGAAGGTCGAGGAGAACAACTTCGGTATCCGTAAGCGACTCATCGAGTACGACGATGTGATGAACAAGCAGCGTACCGTGATCTACGAGAAGCGCCGCCACGCCCTCATGGGAGAGCGCATCGGCATGGATATCGCCAACATCATCTGGGACCGCGTGGTGAACACCATCGAGAACTCCGTCGACTATCAGGGCTGCAAGGAGGAGTTCCTTCACGTGCTGTCGATGGAAGCCCCCTTCACTGCCGACGACTACATCAACCAGCCGCGCGAACAGCTCACCGAGAACGCCTTCCAGGCCGTCATCGAGAACTTCAACCGCCGCACGGAGCGCATCCAGACCGTTGCACAGCCCATCATCAGGAATGTGTACGAGAACCAGGGCCACATGTACGAGCGTATCATCGTGCCTCTCACCGACGGCCGCCGCATGTTCAACATCCCCTGTAACCTCAAGGAGGCCTACGACACCGATTCGAAGTCGGTGGTCAAGGAGTTCGAGAAGTCCATCCTCCTGCATATCATCGACGACTCGTGGAAGGAGAATCTGCGCCAGCTCGACGAGCTGAAGCACTCCGTGCAGAACGCCTCCTACGAGCAGAAAGACCCGTTGCTCATCTTCAAGCTCGAGTCGGCCAAGGTGTGGGATGCGATGATCAACGAGATGTACAACCGCATCTGTTCGATCCTCACCCGCGCCCAGATTCCCGAGATGCAGCAGGTGCAGGAGGCCGCTCCCGAGCAGCGCACCCAGCGCCAGCAGTACACCGAGTCGAAGCAGCAGATCGGCGAGGAACGCCTCACCGACCCGAACCAGCAGGCCGCAGCCCGTCAGGACACTCGCGCCCAGCAGCCCCGCACGCCAGTCATCAAGGACAAGCTCCCTGGCCGCAACGATCCCTGTCCCTGCGGCTCCGGCAAGAAGTTCAAGCAGTGCCACGGAAAAGGCATCGTCTGAGGATAAATAGTCTAAGGAATCAAGGAATAAAAATCCATAGAATATGATAACCATAGAGAATCTGAAAAAAGCCTTCGGGCAAACCGTCGCCTGCGACATTCCCGAGCTCACCATCAACGACGGCGACATCCTCGGCCTCGTAGGTAACAACGGAGCCGGTAAGACCACCCTCTTCCGCATGCTCCTCGACCTGCTCCAGCCCGACGAGGGCGCAGTCACCCTCGACGGCATCAACCCCGCCGAGTCCGAAGCGTGGAAAGTCTCTACCGGTGCCTACATCGACGAGGGCTTCCTCATCGACTTCCTCACCCCCGAGGAGTACTTCGCCTTCCTGGGCAAGATCACCAACATGACGCAGGAGGCCGTCGACGAGCGCTTGAAGCAATTCGAGCGCCTCGCTGCCGGAGAGATCTTCGGCAACAAGAAGCTCATCCGCAACCTCTCCGCAGGTAACAAGCAGAAGGTGGGCATCATCTCCGCCCTCTTCAACCGTCCGAAGCTGGTCATCCTCGACGAGCCCTTCAACTTCCTCGACCCCTCGTCGCAGAACGTCCTGAAGCACGTGCTCACCGAGTACAACCGCGAGACAGGCGCCACGATCCTCATCTCCTCCCACAACCTGCAGCACACCGTCGACATCTCCACCCGCATCACCCTGCTGGAGAAGGGCCGCATCATCCGCGACCTGCCCAACCACGACGGCAGCACCCGCGAGGAGCTCAAGCAGTACTTCGAGACCGAAGCATAGACCCATATATATTATATAATATGTACGCGCGAGAGGGGCGACCACATCGGTCACCCCTCTCTTTCGCCTTTTCACTTTTTCACCTTTAGAACGGCCCTGCGCCCATACAACTCGTGGTGCTAATCGCCGTCAGGAATGCCGTGAGCGCGGCTACTATCACCTTCACCGCCAGCTCAATCACTCTTTGCTTCTTCATAGCTCACTAACCGTTACCCTGCTGGTCAGCCGCAGGTGCCAGCACGTAGCTCAGCGGCGTCTTCTTCTGGAATCGCTTCTCCTTACCTCCGACGGTACGCTTCTCGCTCTCCACGAGGTAGCCGAAGGTGAAGATACAATCCTCCTTCAGAGCTCGCGAGGTCAGCTTCTCACCCTTGGTGTTCTCGGGGATGAAGTTGATGTGGATGCCGTTGATCATCGCCTCGGGACCACCGGCCACAGCAGCGGCGAGGTTCGCCTTGCCCAGCTTCTGGCCATCGACACTCGGAGAGAACGTACCGAATCCGTCGAGCTTCACGGGCTGACCCTGCGTGAGCAGTTCCTTCAGACAGTCCACCACCTGTCCCAGCACCAGCACGCACATCTGGTAGTCGGCGATCTTGCCGTGCGAGGTCATGTGAGCTGCGAAGCCCTTGAGGTTAAGAGGTTCCTTAGAGTCCACCTCTGCGAAATACTTTCCGTAAGCGGTGCTGTCGTCGTTCTTGTTCTGACGCAGGTTAATCACCATGGGAATTTCACTTCTTGCCATTTTTTGTTCCTTTCTTTTCTTTAGTTAAACATAAGCCTTTTTAGTAGTGAGAGGTTAGAGGTGAGTGGTGAGAGATGACTCCCTTGGGCCCGGTAGGAAATTCTTCACTCTTCATTCTTCACTCTTCACTCTCAAATACATTGCAAAATTACTGAATTATTTTGAACTATGCAAGCTTTTTTCTCTTCTGAAACGTGTTCTTCAACGTTATCCAACGTTATTCCATATTATACCAAAATATTTGCGTTTTTTTCTTGGTTATCTCATGGAAATTTTGTATCTTTGTGGCATGAAAGAAATGATTGAACACCTAGCACAAAGTATGGGTCGCACGGAACTCGCGATCCGCTACTTTCCACACATTCAGCCACAGAATGCCTGGCAGAAACTCCGCGGATTGATCGCTGAAGATCCGGAATTGTGCCATCTTGCAACGCTTCGCCGCCGCACCTTCCTTCCAGTAGAAGTAAACAAAATTTACCAAGTGCTTGGGCGGCCTTAAAAGCCAAATTTCGGCACTTTTTATTCCCTTTTTGAAAGGCTAAGGAAACTCCGACTTTCCTTAGACAAAACTCGGACTTTGGGCTAAGGAAACTTCCACTTTACCATAAGGTAACTCAAAGGCTCCTTAATGCGACTAATAAGCTCATGTTTAAATATGCTATGATGTAAAATAAAATCCTCTTATTATTGTCTTGAGTTAGCATATTAGTCAATTAGTGATTTTTTTAAAAGCACATATCTTATAAAGAGCCTTATAATTATATATTATATAATATATATTATAATATATATTATATAATATATAATTTTTAGTACCTAATTACCCACATCAAATAATTACTTAAATATCAAAAATACAAATACACTAATTCACTAATTCACTAATTCACTAACTGACTTTTCAATCTTCGGCGACTACCATATCAATCAGATTTTTGTTAAGAGTCCCTTTCGTGTTGAGACACTGCAGAGGAAAAATGTTCATCAGCCCCTTTCGTGTCCGAATTGATCTATTATGATCACTTTTGTTAATTATTGATCTAATTGCATATTCTTGCTCTTTTTGTGCTACCTTTGCATGATGTATGACGAAGTACAGAGTGAAGATAGTTGAGACGCTGAGTCGCACGGTTGAGATAGTGGCTGAAAGTAAAGAAGTCGCCGTCGAGAAAGTGAGGCAGATGTATCAAAATTGTGAAATCATTCTAGATGCTTCTGATTATGTAGAAACAGAAATCAGCGTGAAAAGGTGAAAAAAGAGGCGAGTGCTTGAAGTTTTTCGAGATAATTCGCTAACTTTGCACCCGCTTATTGCTCCCTATGAGCGCTGGCAAACTTTGCGGAATTAGATAGCAGTATCTAAGTTCTAAGAGACTTTTAACGAAAACAGTCCACCAAACTAACAGTAGTTACAGAGAGTCTCTGGGGATGAGGATACGCCTATGCTATATAGGCGTACCCCTTCCTTTCACCTCTCTGTATGGGCTTCTGTGGTGGACGGCCTTCGTTAAGTGGTGAACTGGAGGAGGGTACGCTTTCTTTTGTCTGCAACCTAACGACAAAAGAGCAATGAGCACAGAAGCAAAACCGTTTTTGAAATGGGCAGGTGGCAAAGGCCAGCTGTTAGGCCAATTATCAGAGCATCTGCCCCTACAGATTAGTGAAGAACCATTTACTTACATCGAACCGTTTGTTGGCGGTGGAGCGATGTTATTCTATATGTTGCAGCGTTTTGGCAACATTAGGAAGGCTGTTATCAACGATGTCAATGAGGACTTGATTCTTACCTATAGGATTATCAAGGATGATGTCGAGGCGTTGATCGCTAAACTCGACAGGATGGAGAAAGATTATCTGGCCATGTCAGACCAAGAGGGAAGGAGCCAGATATTCTATGAGGTTCGCGAGCGATACAACCAGCATATGGGAAACGATATTGAAAGGGCATCGCAACTGATATTCCTGAACAAAACATGTTTCAATGGTCTTTTCAGGGTAAACAGACGGGGCCAGTTTAATGTACCCTTTGGCAAATATACTAATCCCACCATCTGCAATGCCAAGCTATTGAGAGCCGACAACCAACTACTACAATCTGCACAAGTGGAGATCTGTCAGGGCGATTACACTCAGATGATCGAGCATATTGACGGTCTCACGTTCGTATATCTCGATCCACCTTATCGGCCTTTAGATGCCACGTCGAGTTTTACAGCTTATGCCAAAGGTGATTTTAATGATGATGACCAGCGCGCCTTGGCAGGATTCTGTCACCAGCTATCCGAAAAGGGATGTTATTGGATGGAGAGCAATGCTGATTGTTCTGCCAAGAATCCTGAAGACAATTTCTTTGAGGAACTTTATGCGGACTATCGGATTGAGCGTGTTTATGCCTCACGTTTCATCAATGCGAATCCTGAAAAAAGAGGTAAATTAACAGAACTATTAATCAAGAACTATGAATAAGAATTTCAATCTTTTTATGTCTCAATTGCAAGAGACGAACCAGACGCTGGATTTCTTCTGCGATTTCGATAAGATTTCTGCAAATGTAGCAGAGGTGGAAATGAGCCTTAATACGCTCAATTATCTGATAGGCAAAGACGACCTGGCTAAGGGCGTCGCAGAGATATGGCAACGCGACCCAAAAGTCTTTGAGGTACTTGGTATATTGATAGCAGTCAGGGACGAAGGCAAGAAACCTGTAGTGGATAGGAATGGCAATGTCGTATTATTAAAAAGCTATTTCGAATCAAAGGGCAAAGTTGTTGATTTCCTCGAAGGAACAGGATTGGCAGAGATCTTTGAATCGCGTCGTATCAAGAATCTGGTAGACTATGTGTTTGGCATTGAAACAGGTCTTGATACCAATGCCCGCAAGAATCGTAGTGGACATATCATGGAGAATACAGTGGCGAAGATATTCAAAGAAAATGGTATTCGATTCCGTCAGGAGGTTTATTCATCGGAGTTCCCCGAATTGTCTGTGCTTGGCACAGATGAAAAGCGATTTGATTTCTTCATTAAGACCTCAAAGAAGAAATATCTGATCGAGGTGAATTTCTATAGCGGTGGCGGTTCAAAGCTCAATGAGGTGGCCCGTGCTTATACGGAGTTGGCGCCAAAGGTGAATTCTGTGGCGGGCTTCGAATTTGTCTGGATAACGGACGGCATTGGCTGGAAGTCTGCACGAAATAAGTTGGAAGAGGCATATAACACCATCCCAAGTGTATATAATCTCACAAGCATCTCATCATTCGTCGAGTTATTACAGAAATGATAACGCCTTATTATAAGTCGGAAGATCGAGCCTTCACGATATTGAATGGCGATACGTTTGAGCTACTTCCACAGTTCAATTTCAAATTCGACATGATATTTGCTGACCCGCCCTATTTTCTTTCGAGTGGTGGCATCAGCGTTCAGAGTGGCAAGATCGTTTGTGTAGATAAAGGTGATTGGGATAAAAGTATGTCACAGGACGAGATTAATGCCTTTAATCTGAAATGGCTCTCGCTATGTAGGGAGAAGCTAAAGGAAAATGGTACGATTTGGATCAGTGGCACTTATCACAATATCTTCTCTGTTGCCAATTGCTTGACGCAGTTGGGGTACAAGATTTTGAACGTCATCACGTGGGCAAAAACGAATCCACCGCCCAACATCTCCTGCCGTTATTTCACCTACTCGACGGAGTTCATCATTTGGGCACGTAAATCGGAGAAGGTCGCACATTATTATAATTATGACCTGATGAAACACATCAATGGTGATAAGCAGATGACCGACGTCTGGCGTTTGCCTGCTATTGCACCATGGGAAAAATCGTGTGGAAAACATCCCACACAAAAGCCTTTGTGTGTTCTGTCACGCATCATCATGGCCTCGACAAAGCCGGGTGCTTGGGTTCTTGATCCTTTTGCAGGAAGCAGCACTACCGGTATTGCTGCCAATCTGCTTGGACGTAGGTTCCTTGGCATAGAGCGCGAAAAGGAGTTTGCTGCCATGAGTAAGGCTAGAAGCAAGGAAATAGACAATATAGAGAATTATGTCGGATTCCGGAAAAAGATACCAGATATCATGAAAGCAGAGGACACTCAGACGGACTGCTTTGCTTGTCAGGAGCCTCTTCCTATTGAAATTCTTCCATTCCTCGAAAAGGATGCCAAAGAGATTATTATTGAACCTATCAGATGGGTTTTCAATTGGCTATTGATGAAGTCGATTACTAAAATAGAGGATGGCCAAATCATGGGGCTACCCCCTGTGATATACGGTAACTCAGAGGTGCTCATTCTTGGAGCGAAACTTCTGAAGAATGAGAAGTTGGAAACGTCCACACACAATAATTTTTGGAAAGAAATAAGCAGAAGGTATAATGACGGTCGAAAGTTCTATGATAAGATCGACAAAATCAGTTGCCTAAAAAGAAACCATCTTGCACTATGGGATGTTTTCCAACCAGACGGAGAGAAAAATGACATTGACGCATTCCTTCTCCAGCATCCGCAGATAAAGGAACTTATCTTCTTTGGGAAAGGTGTTTATCGATATTATAAACCTAGCGAAACAATCAAAAACAGAATGAGGATAACGGATGGATTGTAAGAAACGATCTCTCCGTCCGATCTCTCCGTAAAACTGCCTTTTAAAAGTTTTTAGCCTAATTTTTTGGTCGTTTCAATTGAAATGACTATCTTTGCAGCAGAATTTGTTAAACGCTTAAATTATGGATTATGACAAACGACAACAAAAACCAGAGAAGTGGTAAGAAGAAGGTGAGTAAGACGGTTCATGAACCAGTCACAAAATGTGACCAGTCCGAGGAGGTTATCGCAAATTTCGACAACCCTGAAAAGGGCAAAGAAACTCCCAGCCAATACGATATAGAGAAACTTATTATTACCGTTAGAGGCAAACAAGTCCTTATAGACAGAGACTTAGCCATGATATATGACGTCGAAACAAAGCGATTGAATGAGCAGGTCAGACGAAATATCGCCCGATTCCCTGATAGATACAGATTCCAACTGACTAAGGTCGAGATGCAGGAACTGGTCGCAAATTGCGACCGGTTCAAGATGTTGAAGCATTCTACATCTGCTCCTTATGCGTTTACGGTATTTGGTGTATCCATGCTTCCTTCTGTATTGAATAGTCAGAAGGCCATTGATACCAGCATCAGAATCATAGATGCTTTTGTTGCCATGCGAAATTTTCTGGTGCAAAATGCAGATGTGTTGAGGCGTATTGCACACCTTGAGCGTCATCAGATTGACACAGACGAGAAGATTGATATGATTCTTGATAAGATGGAAGAGCGGTCACCTAAACTATTACCAGAACAGATCTTCCAGGCGGGATGCGTTTGGGATGCTTGGTCGTATGTCTCTGATTTGGTAAGGAGTGCCAAGGAGCGAATAGTGCTGATAGATAATTTTGTGGATGATAGGGTGTTATCATTATTAGATAAGCGCTCTGATGGGGTGTCTGCAACAATTCATAGTCGTTACTACGAGCAGTTCCAGACTGACTTGAAGAAGCACAACGAGCAATATACTGCTATCGAATTTGTCCAGCTGCCGCATAGGAATCACGACCGTTTTCTCATCATCGATGATAAAGTGTATTTCATGGGGGCCAGCCTGAAAGACATGGGCGCTGGTCTTTGTGCGGTTACTGAGATGCAAGCTTCACCGGAAACCATACTTGACATGCTAAAATGACCCCCAAAAGTTAAAGAAGATCAAAAGTGGATCCTCTTCGATCGGCCGGTCTTGTTGAGATCGGCTTTTTTTGTATCTTTGCAAACTATGAAACAGATACAAGGAAAGAAGACCCAAAAAGAAATTGTTAAGATGGTATTGGAAAAGCTGGGCGGGCATGCTCATCTAACGGATATATGCACCCTGGCGAAGTATTACATCGGAGACAGTTCTCAGGCAAAAGATGTAAGAAATAACATCCGCAGAGAACTCAATTCTAATCCTGATTTATTCTGTCATGTTGATGGAAAACCCTATGGTTGGTGGCAGCTAAAAACTTATAAGGAAGAAATTAGTAAATTGAAAGATCAGTTAGTAGAAAAGGATTTAATCATTGATGAGCTAAAAAAGATACCCACAGAAGAAGATTTTATTTGCAGACTCCTTGAAAAACTAAAGACTATCTGGGCTAATGATAAGAAGACAATTGGCGAGATTCGTAAGATTTTGGATTCTTTGGGACGAACGGATGTTGTTGAGAAATTGGATGATTGTTTGGAAGGTAAAGATAAGAAGCCAAAGAAGCCTAAGGAGAATACCATACCCAAAATAGTTGTTCAGGGAGATTATGTTATTGATAAGCATGTCGGCAATGAGGTAAATGGCGTAGCTTCAGGGGGCACAGGTATTAATATTAGCAAAGAGGAGAAAGAAGATGAAACAAGAAAAACTACAGAAGACACTTGAAACACTCGCCAAGAGTGGTATTACCGTTGCTGGCGACCTGGTATTGGAAAAGAACGTAGAATACGAGGTGAACAATGTGGAGAAGGGTGGAATTGGCATCCAGTTCATCAATGGCAGTAAGGAAACGTCGCAGACTGTTTCTGACAGAGAAATCAAGTCAGCCTTAGAAATGCAAGAGGGGGCAAAATATGATGACGAAGGTGTCCTGCCATCAGCGGAGGAAATGGTGTCGGCATGTGAAAAAACTAAAGAAGAAGGACTGTGGTGGGGCAATGCTTCGTGGAGTGTGACCTTTCGCATCTATTGTATTTTAGGATATAAGGGGAATGAGGAATCGTTTATTAATCTCGTAGAGGGTTGGCCATTCAAGCAACCATTCAAGTATGTTTGTAACAGAAATGCTTTGGACAGACCTCTTCGGAGGGGGAGGATCAACGGGCCTTTGGATAAATGGGCTGCCGAAGGGGCATCTAAGCGAGAGGTGAAATTAGGAGAAAGGCTGATGGCGATTCTAAGGCCAAAAACAGAAGATAGAGGATAAAAGTGCCGCTGCATTTGCAGCAGTCTGCCGAATAAACTGCACAACTGCCGAATAAACTGCCGAGAGCGTGAGCAAAACTTGTTCACGCTTTTTTTTGTGCCTAACTTTGCAATGCGATCAGATGAAAATCTGGAGCCATGCAAAGGAATAATCCTCGCGTGAACATTTTTATAATAAAAAAAGAAAGAATATGGGAAATTACAGAAACGAGGTGGAGAACACCGCAGACTATCTGGGGCACAGAATCCCCATGTTTAATGAACTAATGGATGTGAAGGGAGTGCCGGAATACGTGGACATTCCGACTCACCTGCGCATGATGTACGGTCATACGGATTGGAAAGACCACGTGGTGAGGCTGACACCCGAAATGATGACTCAGCTGAGAGAGAAAAAAGATCGTATAGATGTAGGCCGCAAGGTGCTGCCCAGGATGTATGCAGGTATGACTGTTGCCATACTGAACAATGAGACGATGGGCCCCGTCAGCTACAACGAGATGATGTCGGACGGCTGCTGGCTGGAGCTGCTTGATCTGGATGAGGCCATAGACCGGGCAGCCTTCTGGTTCACCGAAGACATATTGGAACCGGATGGTGACTTCCACCTCTTCACATGCTACTTCCTGCTGGCTTTCCGGCTGGCGCTGATGGAGGGCGAGATGGACGAAGAGAAGCGCTTCGAAAAGGAGAGGCTGGACGAGACGTGGCGCAAGACGTGGACGACGGTCTTGTTCTACGTAGGCCAGAAGGTGATGAACAAAGCCATCGAAGCCGAAAAGAGAAAGGTCGGGCCCTGCTTTGAGTTGGAACAGAAAGAGGTGGATCGTTATCTAGAAGATGCAGGATTTTAAGCTATCAAACATTTTTAAACTTTTAAAACAGTAAAGACAATGAGTGAAAAGATTTTTGACAAGGATTTCTCGTACAGAGCGAGAGTCACTGGTAAGGAAGGCGTCATCACGGTACGTCCGGAAGAGAAGGGCAAGCCCGCAAAGAAGAATGTGGTGGACAAGGGCGACAGCCAGATGTACACCACGACAGGGCAGAAGAACCCGAAGCGTGTGATCCAGCTGATGGTGCCGGAGAAGAGCGGCGACATGGTGGGAGAGATGAAGAAGCAGTTTGACGAGTTCGTGGCAGAAATGGGCGGTACGCCAAGCCCCGACCCCATGGAGCGCCCGCTGACCACACAGGACTCCCGCCTGGAGGTATGGCTCTCGAAGGAACGCCACGAGCTGGTGGTGAAGAAAACGGTGAAACTCAATGAGACACCTGACTACGGAACAGAGATTTCTAACCTTGAAGCTGAACTGAGAAGATGTTTACTTATCAACAGAACAAGTCTGCTGAATGCCTGCCTTGCCCGATAGAGACCTTTAAGGCTCTGACGCAGAGTGCAGACACAGCCAGTAAGATCGACGAGCACCGCAGGTTGAAGGCCTGCGGCCGGCTCGCCGAGGCAAAAGCCAAGAAAGACTCGCTGCCGGGATGCCTGTACCAGGCGAAGGAGGTACTGCAGTCCGTCGGAGAGAAGAAGTACAACAAGGGCCGGCTGGGGCGCTGGAGGTTGCAGAGCCAGTGCGTGCTGAACGGGCTGGTGATGTGCGACTACGACCATGTTGAGAAACCGAAGGAGAAGTTTGAGGAAATACAGAAGAACTTCGACCTGAAGGCCCTGGGCGTTGTGCTCTTCTTTCTGACTCCTGGCGGAGAGGGGTTGAAGTCGGTATCAAAGGCTGACATCAACTACAACCTCGTGGATAATCAGAAACTGCTGGCTAAGAGGTTCGGCCTCACAGCCAAGATCGACAAAGGGGCCCATGACAGTTCCAGACTCTCTTACATCCCGAAATGGGAAGATATATTGTTTATGGACGAAGAGACATTGTTTACTTATGATAATCCTTTATACGACGAAAAGTACGGGAAGCAGTACCGTGAGGGGAATTCTCAGGGGTTGCTTGATTTCGGTGAAACTAATGCTGGACAGGGCCATCAGGAGATGGGGGTGACAGACGACCTCGGGGAGGTGAAGCTGGATGAGAATGAGGACGGCGTGTACTGCTATCACGGGGTGCCTTACGTGGAGATCCTGGCGAAGTGGAACGAACTGAAAGGAGGCAGGCCGGGCATTGGCGACAGGCACCAGCGGATGCTGGAGCTGGGCGGAGAGCTGAGGCGGATTGTGGACAACAGGCCTGCCAACGTCTACTGGCTGATGCAGCAGACAGACTTCTTTGAGGACTTCGTCAAGGAGGGCCGTGTGCAGGAACTGCAGAAGATGGCGACCGACGTGTGTAAGTTCCGTCCCAGAGGCGAGCCGTCGGACGAGTTGAAAGCCACCTGCGATGCCCTGGGCATCAAGATCACCAAGAATGACACGGTGCAGAACAACCTGCCCTACGACGACTGGGCCGACCGGCTGATGCTGCTGCCGCTGGGGTGCTATGAGCCTGCCATTGAGCATATCGACAACCCGAGGGTGAAGCCGGGGGGAGTGATATCGGCTTCGGGCATGTACTCAGCGCTGCTGACGCGTTGCGACTACCAGAACTGGAGGGGCGAGATGCAGCGGTTGAACTCATTGGTGCTGATGGAGGGCGACCCCGCAAGCGGGAAGTCGCTGGCCAAGGAACAGGACGACCATATCATGCTCACCATGCGCGAGAGTGACAAGCCGGCACGCGACGCAGAGAAAGCTTATAAGAAAGAGCGGAATGCCCGCAACACCTCGAGCAAGGCGCAGAAGGGCGAGGCCCTGCAGGAACCGGGAGGCATCATCAGATATAATGTGGTGAAGGTGTCGAATAACCGCTTCTACAAGCATGCGGAGAACAATGTGGATATCGGCTACGACGGCCAGCAATGGTTTCTGCATCAGTATATGTTCTCAACAGAGCTCCTGTCGCTGGTGAATGCCAAGGGTGGATTCCAGGAGAAGAGGGACATCATGCTACAGAGTTTCCATAATGAAAGAAATGGTGTTGACTATGCCAATTCCGACTCGGTGAACGGCTCGATGCCGATGATGTTCTCAGGCGTGTTCACCTGTACAAGGACGTCGCTGCAGCAGTTTATCAATGCCAGGAACATCGGAGACGGCATGTCAACCCGTATGACGCCATGGGTGATGCCGGAGGAGGACTTCCATACCGATGCATACCGTCCGACAAGGCGAGATGACACTTATGCCAATCAGATGGAGGAATGGGGCGCACGGTTCGACGCGCTAAAGTGTGAGATACGAGGCATAGAACCGTTGGTGAAGCATGTGTATGATCTCTGCGCTGCTCTGGCAGAAGAGGCTCGCATCAATGAGGATAAGGTGCTGAACCTGGAACGAAAGCGCCTGCAGGACAAGGTGATGGCGGTGTGCATACCGCAGGTAATCTCGACACAGCCCTCCTGGGAGGAGTTCGCCCGGACGGGTGAGGCAAAGATAGAGCAGCATCATCTGGACTTTGCCGACCTGATGTGTGAGATTATCAACAAGTGCGAGGACGCGCTGTTCGGCCAGCTGCTTCAGGACATGTTTGATAATGAGGCCCGCGACACGCAACTACGCAGGGTGTATGACAAGACGGCTAAGTTCTATGCCATGCTGCCTGAAGAGTTCACGACGCAGGACGTGATGAGAATCTGGGGGTATAAGTCTAACGTGAACGCCTCACAGAGAGTCCAGAAGTTCGTGACAACTCATGTCGTGGAAATGATAGAACGCGGTAAATACCGTAAACTGTCAAAGACGGTGTAATTAGTGAATTAGTTAATTAGTGATTTGTTTTTTTATGGAAAATGTAGCATTAAACAAGCAAGCTAAGTTATCGCCTCACTTTACACTGGGCAAACTCTGCAAGACGAGTGTGAATAGCCTCGACGGGAATATCCCAGGGCATGAGGAAATTGAGAATCTGAAGCGGTTGTGCCCGTGGTTGGAGGAGTTGAGGAAGCGATACAATGAGCGGTATAATTCCCTCCCCCTACAGGGGGAGATGGAGGAGGTCACTAATCAGCAGAATGAGAGACCTCCCCTAGCCCCTCCTGTAGGAGGGGAAAACGAAGAGCCAATTATTATTAGCAGCGGGTACAGGTCGCCAGAGGTGAATAAATGTGTGGGCGGCGTCCATTCAAGCAATCACCTGACGGGCTGTGCTGTGGATATCAGATGCGTGGGCGTGGAGCAGGCGATCAGGTATGCCGCTATATTGCTCGATGCGGCTGATGATTGGAAGCAGGACTTTGACGAGCTGCTGATAGAGCGAAACCGCAAGGGGCGCTACTGGGTGCACTTCGCGGTGAGACCGCCATCAGTTGGGAACCGCCGCAAGGTGATGTTCATCGAAGGTTAGCTGAAAAGACTCTACCCTATCCTTATTTTTAGGTATTATGTAAAACTTGCAGCGGGTTGCAACCCGATTGCAAGTTTTTTTTCGTACCTTTGCACACAGAAAAAGAAAACAGGTATGAAACTATCGGAACTGAAGACTGGCGAGAAAGGCGTGATCGTGAAGGTGCAGGGTCACGGCGGCTTCCGCAAGCGCATCATCGAAATGGGATTCATCAAGGGTCAGGAGGTGGAGGTGCTGCTGAATGCACCGCTGCAGGATCCTGTGAAATACAAGCTGATGGGCTATGAGGTGAGCCTGCGACATCAGGAAGCAGACCATATTGAGGTGGTCAGCGGCGATGAGTGGAAAGAGGAAAGCAGGAAGTGGAAAGAGAACCATCCTGCGACAGACACGAAAGTGGACATCGATCCTGAGACCCATCCTGACGACTACCTCCAGCATATCGCCCTGAAGGAGCGCCGCACGATCAACGTGGCGCTGGTGGGCAACCCCAACTGCGGCAAGACGTCGCTCTTCAACTACGCAAGCGGAGCTCACGGTCATGTGGGCAACTACTCGGGTGTGACCGTCGACGCGACGGAGGCTCACGCCTCGATGTTCGGCTATGAGTTCAACCTCACCGACCTGCCCGGCACCTACTCGCTGAGCTGCTACTCGCCCGAGGAGCTCTACGTGAGGGAGCACCTGACGGAACAGATGCCCGACGTGGTGATCAACGTGATCGACTCCTCGAACCTGGAGCGCAACCTCTACCTGACCACCCAGCTCGTGGATATGAACATCCGGATGGTGTGCGCCCTGAACATGTACGACGAGTTTGAGCGGCGCGGCGATCAGCTGGACCTCGACACGCTGAGTAACCTGTTTGGTATGCCGATGATCCCCACTTCGTTCAAGAGCGGTATGGGGGTGAAGGAGCTGTTCAAGGCCGTCATCCAGGTGTATGAGGGAGCCAGCAAGTTCTCACGTCACCTGCACATCAACTACGGTCACGAGATCGAGGACGGTATCAGCCACATCCAGAAATACCTGAAGGCCGACGAGCACATCACCCAGCACTACTCCACCCGATACCTGGCGCTGAAGCTGCTGGAGCACGACTCTCAGGTGCTGGACTATCTGGGCAAGCACATGGCCGGCGAGCAGCGTATGAAGGACTTCCACAACCTGACGCATGCCCGCGACAAGGCCTCGGCCCGTGTGATGGAGGAGACGGGCAACGACTCGGAGACCGCCATCATGGACGCGAAGTACGGCTTCATCAACGGTGCGCTGAAGGAGGCAGAATACAGAACGGGCACGAAGAAAGACACCTACAAGGCCACCCACCGCATCGACGGGGTGCTCTCGCATAAGTATTTAGGATTCCCCATCTTCTTCCTGCTGCTCTACGTGATGTTTGAGACCACATTCTCGCTGGGGCAGTACCCGATGGACTGGATAGAGAACGGTGTGGCCTGGCTGGGAGAGAAGATCTGCGCCACGATGCCCGAGGGTCCGCTGAAGGCGATGCTCGTGGACGGCGTCATCGGCGGTGTGGGCAGTGTGATCGTGTTCCTGCCGCAGATCCTCATCCTCTATTTCTTCATCTCGCTGATGGAGGACTCGGGCTATATGGCGCGCGCCGCCTTCATCATGGACAAGCTGATGCACAAGATGGGACTGCACGGAAAATCGTTCATCCCCCTCATCATGGGCTTCGGCTGTAACGTGCCCGCCGTGATGGCCACCCGCACCATCGAGAGCCGGCGGTCGAGGATCATCACGATGATGATTCTGCCGTTTATGAGCTGTTCGGCGCGACTGCCCATCTATATCATGATTGCCGGCACGTTCTTCTCGCTGCAATACCGTTCGTGGGTGCTGCTGTCGCTCTACGCCATCGGCATCCTGACGTCGGTGGTCATCAGCAAGCTGTTCTCGTCGCTGGTCATCAAGGGCGAGGACACACCGTTTGTGATGGAGCTCCCACCCTACCGCTGGCCGACGCCGAAGGCCATCTGGCGACACACGTGGGAGAAGGGTAAGGAGTATCTGAAGAAGATGGGCGGCATCAT
>JAEETC010000206.1 GCA_016286585.1 Prevotella sp.
AGAGGTACGATCTCGTTCTCCAACAGGCTATAGATGGTTGCAGCATCGAGCTGATCCTGATAGCCCTGGTTCTGGTAGGTACGCTTCTCGGTGAGAGCCCATCCGGCACCCTCACGATAGCCCTCCAGCCACCAGCCATCCTTGACGGAGAGGTTCACGACACCGTTCATCTCAGCCTTCTCACCAGAGGTACCGGAGGCCTCCAATGGACGTGTCGGGGTGTTCATCCAGATATCAACACCTGATACCAGACGACGGGCCAGCAGGAAGTCGTAGTCCTCGAGGAAGATGATCTTGCCGAGGAACTCAGGGCGCTGCGAGATCTCAAAGATCTTCTTGATGAGGCCCTGACCAGCACCATCGGCTGGGTGAGCCTTACCTGCGAAGAGGAAGATGACGGGATGCTCAGGATCGTTCACAATCTTGCTGAGACGCTCCAGGTCGGTGAACAACAGGTGAGCACGCTTATAAGTAGCAAAACGACGGCAGAAGCCGATGACCAAGGCATTGGGGTTGAAACGCTCCAACAGCTTGACCACACGTGAAGGATCACCCTGGTTCTTAAGCCACGTCTCACGGAACTGCTCCTTGATATAATCGAAGAGCTTATTCTTCAGGACCATACGAGTCTCCCAGATCTCCTCGTCGGGACAGTTATAGATGCCATGCCAGATCTCCTCATTCGACTGATCGCTTATGTGCTTCTCATCGAAGTACTTGGCATAGACCTTGCGCCACTCGGTAGCACACCAGGTGGGGAAATGCACACCGTTGGTCACATAACCCACGTGGTTCTCCTCAGGATAGTAACCGTTCCAGATGGGAGCGAACATCTTCTGAGACACCCAGCCGTGAAGCATTGAGACGCCATTGACCTCCTGACAGGTGTTGCAGGCGAAGGTCGACATACAGAACTTTTCACCATGATCATCTGGATTGGTACGACCCATACCGATGAACTCATCCCAAGAGATACCAAGCTTGGCGGGATAGCCACCCATGTACTTACCAAACAGGCCCTCATCGAAGTAGTCATGTCCAGCAGGTACCGGGGTATGAACAGTATAGAGTGAAGATGCGCGCACCAGCTCCAGAGCCTGGTTAAATGTCAGTCCTTCCTCATCGATATAGTCACACAGACGCTGAAGGTTGCAGAGGGCTGCATGACCCTCATTGCAGTGATAGATATCCTTCTTGATGCCGAGTTTCTTCAGCAGCAGCATACCACCGATACCGAGCAGGATCTCCTGCTTCAGACGATTCTCCCAGTCACCGCCATAAAGAGCATGGGTAATGGGTTTGTCGAAGTCAGAGTTCATTTCATTGTCAGTATCAAGCAGATACAGCTTCACACGACCAACGTTCACACGCCAGACATAGGCATGAACCTGATAGTTGGTATAAGGCACATCGACCACCAACGGATTACCGTCCTTGTCGAGCTGACGCTCGATGGGCAGGCTGCCGAAGTTCTGAGTCTCGTAGTTGGCAATCTGCTGACCATCCATCGACAGGCTCTGTGTGAAATAGCCGAAACGATAGAGGAAGCCGACAGCACACATATCGACGTTGGAGTCGGAAGCCTCCTTCACATAGTCACCGGCCAGCATTCCCAGACCACCAGAGTAGATCTTCAAGGCAGAATGGATACCATACTCCATGCAGAAGTAGGCCACTGACGGACGCTTAGAGTCGGGCTTGACGTCCATATACTTACGGAACATGTCATAAACGTTCTTGATGCGCTTCATCAGCGCCTTATCCTTCAGAATCTCTTCCTTACGCTCATAGTTAAGACGTTCCAGCAGCATCACTGGATTGTGCTTCACCTCATGATAAATCTCAGGGTCGAGGTCACGGAACAGGTCGCGGGCCTCATAGTTCCACACCCACCACATGTTGTGGGCAATCTCGTCCAAACACTTCAGTTCCTCAGGAAGACTGGACTTGACGGTCAATTCCTTCCACTGGGGAGCATTTGCATAATCTGCTTTAATTTTCATAATTCTCTCTATTTGAACTGTTATTGATATTTCTACTGATTAAAGAGACTTCTGACGTTCCTCCGCCTTACGAAGGGCGATATCGTAAGCCTCATAGTAGTATTTGATAAATTCGCTCCATAGCGCCTTCTTCGACAGGTCACCGGCATTCTTACGACAGGCATCCACCTGTTTCTTCGTCATAGTCGAGAAGGCGGCCACCGTGTCTTTGATATTATCTGCCACCTCAGAATAGTTGTAGTCTGTACGGTGGATCACCTTCACACCATCGGTTATCTGGCCCTCATGGCCAAACACCGTGTTAGCCCAGAGGCCGAAACCTGCAAGGTCTGTCGTAATACAGGGTACCTTGAAGGCAATGGCCTCCAGCGGGGTATATCCCCAAGGCTCGTAATACGACGGATAGATACAGAGGTCGTTACCCAGCACGACGTCATAGTAGGTCATGTTCACGATACCGTCATTCCCATCGAGATAACAAGGCAGGAAGATCACTTTCACCTTTTCATCCTGACGGTTATGCATATCGTAGTATTTCATCATACCCAGCACGTTGTCGTGGCTCATATTATGGAGCCAATGCGTTACTTGGGGCACATCGAGCGGCGTATCGTATTTCTTACCACTCAGAAGTCTCTCCTGTAAGTCCTTACGGGGTTCTCCTACCCATCCTGGCACCTCGATGAAGGCGACCACTTTCTTCTTCAGGTCACGGTCACGAAGCAGACGGTTCATGGCCTCTACGAACACGTCGATACCCTTGTTGCGGAACTCGTAGCGACCTGAGGTCGAGACAAGCAGCGTGTCATCGTCCAAATTCTCACCCAACAAGGCATTGGCAATCTCCAACATCTTCTTACGGGCCAGTTTGCGCTTACGGGTAAACTGGGCTGCGCTGGGAACGAAACTATCGTCGAAACCATTAGGCAGTACGACGTCAACGGGTTTGTCGAGCAACTCCACACACTCCTTGGCTGTGATGTCGCTCACAGTCGTGAAGCAGTCTACATGCAGGGCGGTCTGTTTTTCGATGGAGTGTTTCGACTGCATATTCAACTCACCAGCCATCTGATCACCATTATAGGCAAAGAGATAATCATAGAGGGGTTTCATGTTGCCGGCAATAGAACGGCCTATGCTGGTGGCATGGGTCGTGAAGACAGTACCAATCTGTGGTAACTTATTGTTGACATAAAGGGCACCAAGACCGCACATCCACTCGTTGGCATGGTAGATGATTTTTAGAGGTAAGTGGTGAGAAGTGAGAGGTGAGAGGTTGTAGTTGTAGAAACTCTCCACAACCAAGGCGGCGGCATACGAGAACATCGAGGCCTCGTCATAGTCGCCATAGGCATGCAGGGAATCTACACCGTAGTTTTCCCACAGCCAACCATAAATCTCATTCTTCTGTTCAAAATAGGGATTGAAGTCCACCAGGATGGCTATAGGCTCACCAGGTACCGTCCAGCGCCCTACCCTTACAAGAAGACCCTGCTTCTTAGCCTCACTCTGCCAGTCGGCAAAGAGTGACTGATCCTCTTTGAAATAAGGACTCTCACTTTCTTTCCAGAAATCAGGACCAATGAAAATGATCTTATCCTGAAGTACCTCCTGTAGGGTCTTGGCTCGCGTCGAAAGGACTGTATAGATTCCCCCTACTTTGTTGCAGACTTCCCAACTTGACTCGAAGATGTAGTCTGGCATTAACTGCTTTTTTGCCATCGTTTCAATTATAATTGTCTGCAAAGTTACTTAAATTATTCTAAAATCAACAAATTATTAACCACTTTTTTAGATAATTCAATTAAATAATGATATAGATTAGTAACTTTGCCATCAAATAAGAACATGTCTCTATATGAAGAAGACCATTGCCACCATGCTGTTATTGCTATCTCTTCTCCAAGCCAACGCCCAAGAGAAGAGCGGGCCTTTTCGCGCGTACCTTTTTAATAAAGAGTATAACGTATTCCTTAAGATCGATTTCTATAAACAGGATATTACCGTTCCCGGGCAGGATCTCTATGGTGAACTCCCTGGCTACCTGTCCAAAAGGAGCAACACCTTCTGCTGGCTGATCACCTCCGTCGATGTGAAGGGAAACACCGCCACTCTACAGATGATCAATGATTACGGCAGCGAAGACCTGACAGCCACCCTCACGGCAAAGAGCGACTCCATCTTCGTGCTGAAGCAGATTGACGGCGGAACACTGAAAGTGCCTAACAACGGCAAATGGCAAAAGCTGCCAAAGACCATGGAACTGAAACGGCAATAGCTATTCTGTGGTTTAATAGTCGGAATAGTCGCCCCCACCGTCATAATAGTCGAGGTCGGCATTGCCCTCGAAATTCACGATATCATCATCCGTTGACTCTTTCACCAGGTCATCCTCAGGATAACCCTGATAGCCTTTGATGGGCGTACCCTGTGCTTCCTCTGGGAAGCCAACCGTATCTACCACTTCCGTCTTAGGTTCTTTCACCTTCGGAATCATTTCCATATCGCGAACTTCCTCACGATCATTATTCTGCCCTCCAGCCTGACCGTTACATGAGGCAGCAGTCAGTATCGTCAGCAGGAACATCGGCAAAAAACAACTCTTTCTCATTTTACCCTCTCTATTAGCCCCTTGTCTTTTTCCAATAGATCACTCCGCCGATAATCATCAGCGCCACAACTGCAATAATATCCAACGTACCCATAGTCTCGCCAATTTATTGATTAAAATCCACATGCAAAGTTACACAATTATTCTGAAACCACCTAATCCTTTCACACCTTTTATACAAAACAAAAAAAATAGGAGCCGCTTTCGCGACTCCTATCTCATAAAAGAAGGCGGCCTCCTACTCTCCCACATTGCATTGCAGTACCATCGGCGCAGGCGGGCTTAACTTCTCTGTTCGGAATGGGAAGAGGTGGGACCCCGCTGCAATAACCACCTGATAAGGGGTT
>JAEETC010000041.1 GCA_016286585.1 Prevotella sp.
GCGAGCGCCTCGACCTGTTCAAGCATCCGTTGGAGTTCTTTGAGCCCGACCTGAAGAAGTTCCGCTGTCTGGCCATGGCCTATGAGGCTATCAAACGTGGCGGCAACATGCCGTGTATCCTCAATGCTGCCAACGAGATTGTGAACCGCGGGTTCCTCGACGACCAGTGCGGCTTCCTGCAGATGGGCGATATTATCGAGGAGACCATGAGCCGTACCACATATATCGGCACACCGAGTTACGACGACCTCATCGCTACCGATCATGAGGCCCGCCGCATCGCCACAGAACTGATGAACAAATAATGACAACCATAAATAAAACGAACTAAACGAATTAATGGAAATATTCTTAATCAGATTACTTCAATTCATGCTGGCCATTGGCCTGCTGGTGCTGCTCCATGAGGGCGGCCACTTCTTCTTCGCCAAACTCTTCGGAGTGCGCGTCGACAAGTTCTACCTGTTCTTCGACCCCAGCATCTGGAAGTGGGACGGTAGTCTCTTCAAGTGGAAACCCAAGGGTAGCGACACACAATACGGCGTGGGTTGGCTGCCACTGGGCGGCTATTGTAAGATAGCTGGTATGGTCGACGAGAGTTTCGACACCGAACAGATGAAACAGCCTGAGCAACCTTGGGAGTTCCGTGCGAAGCCCGCCTGGCAAAGACTGCTGATTATGATCGGTGGCGTGCTCGTGAACTTCCTCCTGGCCCTGTTCATCTACTCGATGATCCTCTTCCACTGGGGTGACACCTATATCCCCGTGAAGGATATGACACTGGGTATGAAGTTCAACACCGAGGCCAAAGCCCTCGGATTCCAGGACGGTGATATCCTCCTCGGCACCGACCAAGGCGCATTCAAGGACTTCTCTGCCGACCTCTATCGCGACCTCTCCGAGGCCAAGCGCGTAGACCTGATCCGCGACGGGAAGCAGATGAGCCTCACCCTGCCAGGCGACCTGAACCTGTTGGGAATGCTCAAGGCAGAGCCGTCGTTCGTGCGGCCCATCATCCCCGCAGAGATCGACAGTGTGATGGCCGATAGTCCTGCCCAGAAGGTTGGTCTGCAGAAGGGCGACAAGATCGTAGCCTTCAACGGCAAGCCCATTGACTCGTACAATGAGTTTACTGACCAGATCGGCATCCTCGAGGATATGATGACCGCCGCCAAGACCCAGGCAGACAGTCTGAAGCTGAGAACGACGACGATGGTTGTTTCAAGGAGTGATGAGAGTGGCGTGCAGAGCGAGGACACCTTATCTGTCGTGCTGAGCCCAGAGCTGAAAGTGGGCTTCTTCGTGAAGACCATCGCCGGCATCTACGAACCCTATACCCGTGAGTACGGCTTCTTCGAGAGCATCCCCGCCGGCATCAAATACGGCTGGAACGTGCTGGCTGGCTATGTGAACGACATGAAATACGTCTTCACAGCCGACGGTGCCAAGTCACTGGGAGGCTTCGGAGCCATCGGCAGTCTGTTCCCCCCGATGTGGGACTGGTACATGTTCTGGAAGATGACCGCCTTCCTTTCGATCATCCTCGCCTTCATGAACATCCTGCCCATCCCCGCCCTCGACGGTGGACATGTGCTATTCCTCATCTACGAGATGATCACCCGTCGCAAACCCTCTGAGACCTTCATGATCCGCGCCGAATACGTAGGTTTCGGCATCCTCATCCTATTGATGGTGGTGGCGAATCTCAACGATATCCTTCGCTGGCTCGGCTACATGTAAGCATCGGCAGCAGTCGCTTGACAAGCAGATAACAGGCCGCGATGATGACATACATCATCGCGGTCTGCAGTTTGGTGGGGTGCAGTCCCTCGATGCTGGCCCAGGGAAGGGCAGCCATCTTGGTGAGAATAGCATTCAACAGCCCCACTATATATAATAATAGGTACGCGAGAGAAGGAAAGACGAGTACCACGGGCGACAGCCAGAGGATGAGCGTGGCGGCAGGGATGACGATAAAGTTCGTGAGCAGGAAGTAGGTGGAGAAGCGTCCGAAGTAATAGGCAATCAGCGGAGCGACACCAATCTGGGCAGCACATGAGACAGCCACCATAGACCATACCCATCGCACGGCCTGATGAGAGAGCAGAAACGTCATGGGGAACACCCCCATCATCAAGGGCATCAGCACAAGGATGGCGAACACAGCCATAAACGACATCAGGAAACCCACATCGTAGAGTGACAAAGGACTGGCTATCAGCATCACGATAGCCGTAAATGCCAAGGTATTAATCGTCATTTTGTCACGATGGCCCAGCGATAGCAAGGCATAGACGGTGAGCATCGTAGCAGAACGGATGACACTGGTGGACATCCCTACGAGAAAGACAAACGCCCAGATGCAGAGTACGATGAGCACCTGTGAGACCATCTGCCAGCGTCTTCCCACCACCAAGAGTGAGAGCAAGGCGTAGATGATGCCAAGATGCAAGCCACTTAATGCCAACACATGCGAAGCCCCTGTCACAGCATAGACATCTTTGAGTTCCTTCGTCAAAGCCGACTTATCACCCAAAGCCATCGCCGCCAGCACCGCATACGGTCCGTTGTCCTGCCCTTCTACCACAAATCGCTGCAAGAGAAGGCTGCGCTGTTTCAGGAAAAAGAGTCTGGTACGCTCTAAACGTGAGAGTCCTTTCAATGACACACGGGCCTTGCGCCACTTCCAACTGGAGACGAAGGAGCTCCCTGTGAAACCGTGTGTCTCCAGATAACGCCGATAGTCAAAAGTCCCCCTGCGCCAGTCGCTGTTGGCATTGATCCGAGACTGAATCCTGAGACCATCACCGATCTTCAGTCCCCTACTCCGTGCATCCTTATATAAATACCCCTTTATTTTCTGGCCACTCTTCACCAGCATGATGTCTACCGCCATCGTCTTCGGTTTCTCTACTGGCTCAGAGAATACCACCGCCTCATAAACGACTTCCCCTTCTGGCCACTGCACACGTAATGAGGCCTCCTGTCTTACTGTCAGCAGCCATCCTAACAGCACAAAACACCCAGCGATGGCCACAGACTGCAGCAAGGCATACCGCCATAACACGATGGTCATCACGACAGCCACCGCCATCAGCCACCATAGCCAGATGCCACCACCTATGCTATCACCCATCACAATCCCAGCCATCAGACAGACGGCCAAACGCAATAACGGAACTTCTCCAAACTGACTGTTCTTCATATCGTTTAACGTTAACGTCGGCAAAGATACAAAGATTTCCTTAAACAACGCATAATTTTTGAAAATATCTTTGCATTTCGCTCAATTTACACTATCTTTGCAGTCGAAATGGAAATAGTCACTATCCCCCTGTGGGCGTGGACCCTGTTTTATGTGCTGGTCATCGCCATGCTTTATATCGACTTGAAGTCGTTTGGCAAGAAAGGTCAGCATGAGGTCAGTGTCTCTGAGGCCCTGAAGATGACAGTCGTCTGGATTGCCGTGTCGCTGGTGTTCTGCGCAGGCATCTGGCTGTTCTATCCCGTAGAGCCTCAGGAGAAGGCGATGGAGTTTCTGGCGGGCTACCTGATTGAGAAGTCGCTGTCGATGGACAACCTCTTCGTGTTTCTGATGCTTTTCTCCTTCTTCGGTGTGCAAAGGAAATACCAGCACGAGGTGCTCTTCTGGGGCATCTTCGGGGCATTGGTACTCCGCTCCGTCTTCATCTTCGCAGGAGTGGCGATGATCCAACGATTCGAATGGATACTCGCCCTCTTCGGACTCTTCCTGATCTACACTGGCATCAAGATGTTCTTCCATCAGGACGACGAACAGGTAGACCCCTCGAAGAATATCTTCGTGAAGGTGTTCAAGCGGTTCTTCCCTGTTACCGACCAGATGCATGAGGATAAGTTCTTTATTAGAGGTGAGAAGTCAGAGGTGAGAGGTGAGAAGTCAGAGGTGAGAGGTGAGAGATGGCTGGCGACGCCACTGTTCATTGCGCTGCTGGTGATCGAGACTACAGACGTGGCCTTTGCCGTCGATTCGATCCCTGCCGTATTCTCCGTATCGAGGGATCCATTCATTGTGCTCACCTCCAACATCTTCGCCATCCTTGGTCTGCGAGCCCTCTACTTCGCGCTGGCAGCCATCACCAAATACTTCACCTATCTGAAATATGGCCTGGGCATCATCCTCAGCTTCGTCGGCATCAAGATGTTGCTGGAGGTATTCTGGAATATCCACGTTCCCACGCCCCTCTCGCTGTGTATCATCTTCGGCATCCTTGTCCTTTCCATGGGTCTGTCGATGTGGGTGACGAAAACAAAAAAGACATAACAAAAACCAACCATCATGGAGACAACATACTACACGAACGACGCCGTAGCCCTGCTCAAGGAGCTGATAGCCATTCCTTCAGTGAGCAGAGACGAGAAGCGGGCAGCCGACAAGCTGGCCGAGTACCTGAACGACTGGGACCTGCCCCATGGAAGGGAAGGCAACAACCTGTGGGTGGGCTGTCCTGACTGGGACAACAACCGTCCCACCATCATGCTCAATGCCCATATCGATACGGTGAAGCCCGTGAGTACCTGGACCCGTGACCCGTTTACGCCCTCACAGGAGGGTGACCAGATCTTCGGTCTGGGGTCCAACGACTGTGGTGGTGGTCTGGTGGCCACGCTTCAGGCCTATCGCATCATGCTCCATCGTCCCCGACACTATAACATCCTGTGGGTAGCCTCTGCCGAAGAGGAGATCTCCGGCCCCAACGGTTTCAGCCGTGTCTTACCCCTTCTGCCGAAGATAGATGTCGCCATTGTCGGAGAGCCCACAGGCATGCAGCCCGCCATCGCCGAGAAGGGTCTGATGGTCATCGACGGCTATGCCCACGGAATATCAGGCCATGCCGCCAGAGAGGAAGGTGTGAACGCCATCTACGAAGCCCTCGACGATTTGGTATGGCTGCGCGACTACAAGTTCCGTAAGTCCAGTCCGTTGCTGGGTCCCACGAAGCTGACGGTGACCGTCGTGGAAGGCGGAACACAGCATAACGTCATTCCAGATACCCTCCATTTCATCATCGACGTGCGTACCAACGAATTCTACCAGAACGAATTCCTCTTCGAGTTCCTCCGTAAGAAGATGAAGCGTTGCGAACTCCATGCCCGTTCGTTCCGTCTCCATTCCTCGTGCGTTGCTGAGGATCATCCATTGGTCAGACGGTGTCTGGAACGTGGCATGCAGCCCTTCGGCTCTCCCACACTGAGCGACCAGGCGCTGATGCCATTCCCCTCGCTGAAGCTGGGGCCTGGCGACTCATCGCGCTCTCACGCTGCCAATGAGTATATCAAGATTTCTGAAATACAACAGGCCATCGAGACCTATGTCGGCCTGTTAGACGGCCTCACCCTCTAAGCATTATCTGCTTAACCACTGTTCCGGATTCAGTTTGGCATTGCCATGCCGCAGCTGGAACTGAATCATGCCTTCCGAGCCCACCTTTCCGATGGTCTGTCGGGCGCTGACTTTCTGTCCGCGACTGACGCTCACAGAAGTCAGTTCACAATACACAGAGAGGTAGCTGCCGTGCTTGATGATGACCACTGTCGTGCCAGAATAGCCAAACACCGCACTCACCTCACCATCGAAGACACTCCGCACAGCGGTTCCTGGCTGAGCCTTGATATCGATGCCCTTCTTGTCGAGCGTCACGTGACCCTTCACGTCAGTGACTGTGTTCGTTCCAAAACGATGAACGATCTTATAACCACCGGCAACAGGCATCGGCAGGCGGCCGCGGTTACTCTCAAAACTGCCACTGAGCCGTCTGTCCTCGGCAGGCATCGAGAAGTCAGTATCCACAGGTTTGCTCACCTTCGCCTCAGCCATCTCCTTCTTACGGGCCTTCGCCTCCTCGGCAGCCTTACGCTCTGCATCCTTACGAGCCTGCTCAGCCTCTCTGGCTGCCCGCTCAGCCTTGGCTTTCTCCTCGGCATTCTTTTTGGCAGCAGCCCTCGCCTCAGCCTTCGCCTTCTCCTCACGGGCCTTGGCCTCAGCAATCCGACGGGCATTCTCACGTGCAGCAGCCTCAGCGGCAGCCTTCTTACGAGCCAGCTCCTCGGCTCTTTTCTTCGCAGCCTCGGCTTCTGCTTTCCTGCGGGCCTCGGCCTCTGCTTTCGCCTTGGCACGGGCGATCTCCTCGGCAATCATCTTATCGATGCGGGCATTGAGTTCGGCATCACGACGTTTCTGCTGGTCGATGATACCTTGGATGGCCTTCTGCTGTTTCTTCAGGCTGCTCACCACATTCTGCTGCTCCACCTGTTTGTTCTCCAGCGATTTCTTCTCCTGTTCACCACGATACAGCAGGTCATTCTTCAGGCGTTTGGTGTTCTTGAGTTCATCAAAGGCTTCCCTGACCTGAGCCTGCATCGACTTGACGGCCTCACCTTGGGCCTGTTCGTAGGCGGCATATTCACGGACAAAGCGGAGCCTACGATACATCTGTGAGAAGTTGTCTGCGCTGAACACAAACATCAGTTTGCTCTGGATGTTGCGGTTGCGATGCATATACCTCACAGACTGCCTGAAACGTTGCTTACGCTCCTCCAATTCCTTGGTGAGTGTCTGCAATTGGTTCTCAAGCACATGGATGTCACCATCAAGACGGCTGATATCCTGACGGATGGTGTCGATGGTCTTCCGTTTGTCGGCAATCTCGTTGGTGAGGACCATCAGATTCTGCAACCTTTTCTTCACATCGCGCTCATTGGCCTGCAGTCGTCGCTCCTGCACCTGAATCTCCTTGCGAACCTGAGCCTGTTCGTTCTTCAGCGACTTGACGGTCACCGTAGGCTTGGCAGCAGTACCGGATTTCTTGGTTTTACTGGTCTTAGCAGACTTGGCAGGCTTTGAGGATTTTGTGGTTTTGGCAGACTTGGTGGTTTTTGCAGGCGCACTATGTTGTTTCGTGGTGGTTGTCCGCCTTTGCACAGTTGTCTTTTTCTTTTGCTGTGCAGGAACAGCCGCCACGAAACACGCGAGCATCCAAAGGATAAGAAGTCTCCTCACCCTTACCCTTTAAATTACAAGGACATGAATCGACGCAGGATCTCGTCGACAGTCACTTCACGGTACTTGTTGGAGATCTCAGTACGCGTCTCCCACTCTGTCTCAGCACCGATATAATTCAGGGTCATTCCGAGTTTCACTTCCTTCTCAGGTGTTGTCAGCGTGATAGCCGACTTCATCGGGAAGTAGCTCTTATTGAGTTTCTCAAACTCATCGTAGTCCCAATTCAACTGCGTATTGCCGTTGAAGCGGTCCTTATACAGGATGTTGGCCATCTTGATCAGGGCTGTATTACGACTGGCCAGCCAGCTGTAGTCCATCTTACCCTGCTCCAGGCTGATGATCATATCGTCGCCGCTATCCAAGAGCGCATAATCAGCCACGGAGTCCGTAGGATGCTTCTCCACGATGGTCTTGCTGGGACGGAAGAGCTCATTCCAGAACAACGACTGGAGCGTATTAAAGTCAATACCGCTGTTACGGAGGAAGTCTACCGACATCCAGGGAGCCTTCAGATACTGCTTATTGATACGGTCCATGATGAGTACATAATCCTTCGTCAACTCAATGCGTCCAGCCTCGACGAAGCCGAAAGCCATGAGCTGCAGACGGATCACGTCGTCACGTTTCATCTTCAGGTTGCCCGTCAACGTCAGTTTCTGCGGCCCCACCTCTACAGAGAATTTCACCTTTGAAGTGAGAAACTTTACAGTCTGTGCACGATTCTGCACATTAGAGATAAAGTCGGCCTTAGCCTTCATCTCTGGTGTCAGGCTCACTGGTTCCTTAATCACTTTCTTGCGCGATCCGCAAGACGTAAATACTAACGGTAATGCCACTACGGCAATTTTCAAAATACTGGTTAGTCTCATTCTTTAATGTATTTTTTAAGTTTGATTTTTCTTGAGAGCAGCGGGTCTTCCGGCTTTTGTTGCCGGGCGTCCTGCCAGAAAGAGATAGCGCGGTCGATTTCCTTGTTTTGGGCATAAATATCGCCGGCATGTTCGATAATCACTGCATTACTCTCCGTCTGTTCCATGTTCTGGAGAGCCTGATCGATATATACCTTTGCCTCAGAGTAGCGCTCCTGCATGAAGAGTATCCAGGCATAGGTATCCAGATAAGTCGCATTCTTGGGTTCTGCCTTGATGGTCTTATAACTCATCTCCTCAGCCTGCGACAGCCGCTCGCCACGCTCACTGAGGTAGTAGGCATAATTGTTCAGACAGCCCACGTTGTCGTCCTTCCACACCAGACAAGAGTCATAGGCCGCGAAGGCCGCCTCGGCCAATCCCTTCTGATGCAGGATATCACCCATCACGGCATAGAAGTCGGAGACGATAGCAGGGTCACTATTGTCATTGATCACGCCGATACCATTCTGGAAGGCGGAGAGCGCCGACTCCAGATTGTCGCGCTTATAATAGGCGATGCCCTGATAATAGTAGAAGAGCATCTCGTCAGGAGAGTATTGACGGGCTTCCTGACACAGGTTGATCACCCTGTCCATATCGTCATTCTCCCAGGCATAAGCCACCAGCTGCATCCTGGCAGGCGCATAGTCTGGCGACAGGGCCACAGCTTTCTCGAGCACGGGGAGCACACTGTCCTTGGGCATTTTCTTGGCATTCATATACGAGGCACAGAGCAAGGCCAGATCAGCATCGCACTGAGGCAGGGCCAGCAATTTGTCGAACAGCCGCATCACACGGGTGCTGTCACCGCCGGCGGCCTCTGAGGCAGCAATCTCCTGTCTGATCAGCCTGACTTTCTCTTCTGTCACGGTATTGCGGTTCATCAACACACGCTCTGTCAGCGAATCGGCCACAGCCGTCATACCCTCACCTTGATAATAAGTACGCAACGAGAGCAGCACCCTTATGTTCTCTGGGTCTTCACGAAGGATCTCTTCATAGACGGCCAGTGCCTTCTTCTCCTGGTCGTTCATCATCAGCGTCTCACCATAGAGCGCCTTGTAGTTCAGGTCGTTGGGATATTGCTTGGCCAGCGCCGCCATTTCCGCGATCGCCGCCTTGCTGTTACCCTGACGATTAAAAATAGCGCTCTTGGCTAAGGAGAGCCGCTCGCTCTTGCCGTCGTTCTGCTCCATCAGCTCCAGCACACCGATGGCACTCTCAAAGTCCTCCGTTTGCTGATACAACTGAAACAGCATCTCGAGCATCTCCTCCTGACTCTTGTCACGTTCGTAGATATCCTTGATGACAGGAATGGCACTGGCATAGTCCTGCTGACTGATATAGGCCTGTGCCAAGGTCTCCAGATAAGTGGTATTATCAGGATCAAGTTCAGCAGCCCGCTTCACACATGCCATCGATTGCTCGGCATCTTTCAGGGCCGCATAGTACTGTCCGAGGAAATAGTACACCTCAGGCGCCTCGGGGTTCAGGTCACGACAATGCCGCAACAGATCAAAGGCCGCATCATGGTTACCCTTCTGACGCTGCACCATCGCTTCCAGAAAGAAATGGTCATATTCGGTCGATTGTATGTTTACAGTTGACGGTTTACTGTTTACAGATGATTTGACCTGAGCACAGACTTGCATGCTGCAAATCCATGCTATTGCCATCACCATAACTGCCTTCTTAGTAATCATCTGTAAACTGTAAACTGAAAACTATAAACTGTAACCTCTAAACTACTTCACTCCCGTATGCCCGTAGCCTCCTTCGCCACGTTCCGTCTCATCGAGCACCTCCACAGCAACGAACTGTCCCTGCTCATGACGGGCGATCACCATCTGAGCGATCCGCTCCCCGTCATTCACGATGAAGTCTTCATTCGACAGGTTGATCAGCAACACGCCCACCTCGCCACGATAGTCCGCATCCACGGTCCCTGGCGAGTTCAGCACGGTGATACCCTTCTTCAAAGCCAGTCCGCTGCGCGGCCTCACCTGAGCCTCATAGCCCTCCGGTAAGGCAATGTGCAATCCCGTAGGAATCAACCTCCGCTCCAAGGGCTTGAGCACCACAGGCTCTTCCAGATTAGCCCGCAGGTCCATGCCGGCACTCTGGGCAGTGGCATACTGCGGCAGTGGCTGATGCCCCTTGTTGACGACTTTGATTTTCAGCATACTTTTAAAATTTTATTTTAATCACGTGCAAAGGTAATGTTTTTACGCCATATTCCGATAGTTATCGGCAATATTTTTTCATTTTTTCGTTAATTTCTGCGAAATATGTCGATTCTGCGGTTAATTTTCGTACCTTTGCGGTCAATTATGATGAATTGGCAACAACTAATATCCAACAAGCGTCTGGGCCAGGAGCACCGTCATCCTGAGCGTCACGACGACCGTACAGAGTTCAAGCGCGACTATGACCGTTTGATATTCTCCGCCCCCTTCCGTCGTCTTCAAAACAAGACCCAGGTATTCCCTCTGCCTGGCAGTATCTTCGTTCACAACCGCCTCACCCACTCCCTCGAAGTGGCCAGCGTCGGCATGTCATTAGGCAACGATGTGGTGCAACAACTGGTCAAGCGCCATCCCGAACTCAACAACACGCTTTTCATGGAGATTGGACAGATTGTGGCTTCGGCCTGTCTGGCCCACGACATGGGTAATCCGCCTTTCGGCCACAGCGGCGAGAAGGCCATCCAGTCGTTCTTCACCGAGGGTGCAGGCAAAAGTCTCCAGTCAGAAGTCAGTCCCCAGTTCTGGAGCGACATCACCCACTTTGAAGGTAATGCCAATGCATTCCGTTTGCTGACCCATCAGTTCCAAGGCAGGAGACCTGGCGGATTTGTCATGACTTATTCCACTCTTGCCAGCATCGTCAAGTACCCGTTCTCGTCCTTGGCAGCTGGCAAGAAAGGGAAATTCGGATTCTTCGACAGCGAGAAGGATATGTACCTCCAGATTGCCCAAGAACTCGGCCTTATCCGTAAGTCAGCAGAAGGCGAACCCTTTAGGTTCACCCGTCATCCGCTGGTCTGGCTTGTCGAAGCAGCCGATGATATCTGCTATGAGATCATGGACATTGAAGATGCCCACAAACTTAAAATAATTTCATACGAAGAGACAGCACATTTGCTTCTCAGTTTCTTCGATGAAGAGACACGCCGTCAGATCCATCAGCGCATCCTCGACGAGGGGGTCACCGACCCCAACGAAAAAGTGGTCTATCTGCGTGCCAGGGTGATTGGTCTTTTGGAGAGTGAGTGTGTCCGTGTCTTTGTCGACCATGAGGATGACATCCTTAACGGCACATTCGAAGGCAGTCTCATCGACCACATCAGTCCCTTGCCACAAGAAGCCTATCGCCAGTGCAGCCAGCTGTCCGTGATAAAAATTTATCGCAGCAAGCCCGTCCTCGATGTCGAGCTCTCAGGTTATCAGATCATCGAGACCCTCATGAGCCGATTCATAGAGGCAGCGGTACACCCCGAACGTTTCTACTCACGCCAGCTCATCGGCCGTGTCAGCAGCCAATACGACATCACCGCCCCCTCTCTCGAGACGCGCATCATGGCCGTTATCGACTATATCAGCGGCATGACCGATGTCTACGCCCTAGATGAATACCAGAAAATCATCGGCGTCTCCCTGCCTGTGGTGTAAACAAACATCCCGCCATCTTGTACGAAATGGCGGGATTGTTGTACGAAATAATTTTATAGTTCTCTCAAGTAATGGTATCGGGGTCACAGTGATGCGGCCCCGATGCTTTATACGAAAGGATCTCGGAACTATGTTTGTTTCGATTTCTCCTGACATAACCAAGGTCCTTTTTGTTATGAATAATCAATTATTTCTTGCTATAAGTTCTGTTCTTATTGCCTCCATGTGGTTCCAAATAGCCGAACTCAGTAAGCTGGCGAAGATAGCGCTTGGCTGTTGTGGCGTTGAAGCCGAAGTGACTGACTATTTGTTCTGTAGTGAATTCGTCCTTATCGGCCACAAATTCCAAAATATCGACCAGTTTCTCTGCCAAAGATGGCTTTATCGACCATTTATCGACCATTTTCTTCTGCAAATCCTGTTTATCGACCAATTTCTCAGACGTTGATTCTACATAGTTATCGATATCTGCTTTCAGATGTTGGCAATGCAGACGGGTCATACAATTGATGAAGATGCTGATGTCTTCGTTCTCACGAGTATCTATTAGAGCCTGTATATACTCCGCTTTATCCTCTTTCAGCACCTTGGTCGGCAAAACGTCATACTCCATTTGCAGCAAGTTCATCAGTAGACGACAGGTGCGCCCGTTTCCATCAGCCCAGGGATGGATGGTCACCAACTCGAAGTGCGCCCAGAAACTCAGCTCGTAGATAGCTGCAACATCCTTTGTGTCAATGGCTTTACGACGACGATTAAGTTCCTCGCAGAAAGCAGTCAGACGTGCAGGCACTTTCAGGTATGACATATACGACTTACCTCCCAATCCTGCTGTAACATTCAGTTTGCGCAGTTCGCCCTTAGCTGCGGAGAAATCTCCGCCAGCAGCGTGATACTCACTACCCGTGTGAGCCATCACCTTCGAAGCCAGCAGAACGAGCCAATCTACCGTGATGTCCTCATGCTGCTTAATCCATAGCATGCCATAGTCGTAAGCCGCCTTCAAGTCAAGGTTCATCTGTTGCTCCATCATCGTGCGCTTACTGCTGGTGATACCTTCGTCGAACAGCAGTTGTGCTTCCAGCTCCGTCACCGTTGAGCCCTCGATGGCCGTCGAGTGCGTGATGATGGAGTACAGATAGAACTTTTGGTAATCTATCTGCTCTGAAATACCCAGTTCCTTATGTCGCTGGAGCAATCGTAGCAATATGTCTTTATCTTCTTTCGTCATATTCCGTTTGCAAAGTCACACCTTTTTTCTTATCAGGATGCCGCTTTGAGTCCCAATTCTTTTATTATGTTCAGAATATCATTCATGCTGCAAATTTACTGCTTTTTTCCAAATTAGCAGTAGAATTTAGTGTTTTTTTGATAAAAGAAAATGTTCTTTCATGTTTACTACTCCCTGTGGTGTAAAGAACAACATCAAGTGTTCCTAGCCAAGTATCACAATAGGGGGCAGTCCGGGCAGTCCCTTCTTGCAAGATTTTATTGAAGAATCTTGGCGCTTCGCTGAATAAATTTGTAGTAGAAGGCCATTGTTTGTACCTTTGCACCATCAAAACGCAGTTAGTTTTTTATGTCACCTAATCTATCATGATGACTGTTCCCGTTTCTTTCATATCACCTCCGCACTTTGGGCATTTCCTCGGAACTTTTTCCGTTTCGATTTCGCCCATCATACCCAAGGTACGCCCTTTTCTAGTGCCCGTTATGGTATAGCCACAACCGTTACATTGATACTCTTTTAATGTTCCCATAACCTATAACCCTTTCCTTTTAAAATATCTCTGCTCACAAGAGTCAAACACTTCAGGATCCGTTTGATGATGATTCCAATAAACGTTTGTCATAATTTTATCCTTGGTTATTACATAAAGCAATAATGATCGTGCACAGAATAGATATCACAGACAATATGGAGGCAGCGATTATTGCGACCTTTGCCAAGTGATTTGAGCGTTCTGCAGAATAGAGATTAGCAGCAATGCTATGAAACAACTGGTTATTATAAGCTTCAATACCTTTCGTTGTTAGAGAAATAATACCATCTGAGGCGATATCAATCATATCTGAACCCACCAATTGAGCAATAGCCAAGTTGAACTTTTCCCTGAATCGTACTGTTTTAATTTTGTGCATGACAAAATGCTTGTATACACTATCTTGCGTTAAGGTATATTTTTTTTCCGCTTGCAGATGATAAATCAGAATGTCGAGGATGCCCGAAAGAAAATGGTATTTCTCAACATTATACTCTCTCAACCTATCTATTGAAAGGTTGAGAGGATTATAAACCATTATTAAATCGTTATTATCCATTTTATTTGTCGTTTTATTATAATCTCTTTTCCTAAGTTTTTCTTGAACACACCGTTCTTGATCCCTTGTGTTCTTACCATAATAATACCTTGTCTCTATAACCTTCATTATGCCGCCTCATTGTTTCTAATAGTTCTCTATACTCCTTTAGATTTATAGACTTCAGTTTAAGGTCATCCGTACCTGTAATAAAAAGAAAATTTATCAAAGAATCATCCTTTACTATTTCCTCTATTCTTTTTAGAGTAGAATCATCATGCAGGACATATATACCCGTAATAGCATTTGAAATACCTATCTCACATTCATACTTACTCACAAAACGATATTCTCGTTCATGTTCCCAATGCTTGTGTTTAGTAAAAAACAGCAAATTTCTATATTTAATCACAAAACGCTCAGCTGCTTTTTCTTTAGTAAAGCTAATCTTATGGAGATAAGGGGCTTTTACCTTTGGGGGATAATTGATTTTATGTTCATAGAATACGTTATCAGGTTTCATAAACATGTCACTTTCCAATTCAATGCATACACCATCTTGCCATTTCCCATTCACATCTTTTGAACGAGCGTATTGGCCCCACATCATAGGAGATGCATATCCTGGCATATTTTTACCATAATCACGGCAAAAACTAACTTGACGATATTTATCTAGTTCATTTGCAACATCTTTCATAACTTTATCGAAAGCAATTTTCCCCCACACGTTCTCTTTTTCTGCAAATTCACCTTGAGAATAAACATAGGTCTTTTCTCGTTCAAAAAAATCGTTAGTGTTTTTGCTATATGAGAACCTAAGAATTTTGGATTCCCAAATAGAAGCAAAATTATCGAATGTTGTATAATGGTATAACTTCATAGCAGAATTCTTATATCAATGATGATTATTATTTTGTTTGCAAATATAGTAAAATTATGCATACATATCTACAATTAAAGTGTTGTTTTTCGTTTTTAAATCTTTACTTGGGTTAAAATGTCTCATAATGTCCTGTTTTGTATTTTCAAATTTTCCTTTTATTTATAGTTTCGAGTTGTTTTGCCATTTTATGAAACTATAATGACTGAAAATAATGCAAATAGAATTTTGTTAATCCAAAGATAATACGTATCTTTGCAGCGACGTTCTTTGACATAATGACAAAACCTATTCATATACAACCACCTCCAGCAAGCCCCAGGCCTTCAAGCTTTTGTGAATAGCTGACAAAATCGTATCATATAAAACTAGAGATGGCGCAGAAGATCCAGGACACCGTTGTGAATAGCTGACAAAATCGTATCATATACAACGTGTATTGCTGGAACGCGATGAACAACCCGTTGTGAATAGCTGACAAAATCGTATCATATACAACGTGACTACATGCTGCTAAAACTTAACCTAGTTGTGAATAGCTGACAAAATCGTATCATATACAACACCATTATCACAATAACCTGTGTACCAATGTTGTGAATAGCTGACAAAATCGTATCATATACAACCGAGGTGGGCATCTACAAACCGACAGACCTGTTGTGAATAGCTGACAAAATCGTATCATATACAACAGGTGACAATTAAATCTCTGTTTACCAAATCAGTAAGCGATTATTCACAAAAGAAAAGTTGTATTATGATAGAGAAATCCCGCCTTTTGAGCGGGATTTCTTGTTTTAGATATTTGTACTTTTTTAATCACGGGATAATATCTCCCAAAACTGTCAGTTTTATTTTATGTGGGTTATTTCTAAACAAAGCGTCTATACTTGAGATATTTAAGAATCTTAAATCACCCTTATTCATATCTTTTATATCAAAAGAAGATTCTACATGACGGCGAAGACGATAGTTGCCCATTGAAATATTCTGCACAAAATAAAGATGCTCTGCTAATGACTGCATATCTTTTCCCTCTAAGGCTTTTTGATAATCTTCATCTTCCATTCCCATGATGAAAGCCTCCCCAATCTGCAAACTAAGTAAGAATGTAGTACTATCCTTGGGGAGTGTTTGAAGCAGATCATCAGGAACATCGTTCCTTCCCAGGATCTCGCTCCAAGTTTGCGATGGGTTATCAATAATAATAGGTATACGATTCAACTTACGCTGAACAGCCTGCCATTTGGTGACAATGCTTTCCGTTATCACACCATTTTCATCTTTATAAAAAGCCACATGGTGATTACCATCGGGTTCAACAAACGACATGGGTTTACCGTTAGCATCCTTGCGTACCACTACCATAGTGGAAGAACTGACGTATTTGCGAACGGTGCAGATGGGGCGAGTCTTGGCATCATCAAAATAGATAGGATCTTCATCAAGGTTTTTGAGATTAGCAAGGGCTTTTGCTACGTTTGCCCGATAATCTGCACCCTCTTCAAACCCTCTGTTCAATCGTTCCAAAATTCGCTGACGAATGCCACCATCCACAATCTTATCTAAAACATCCTTTATCTTGTCTGTTACAACGATAGTTGAAAGTCCTGTCTTGGAGTCCGTCTTTAATTCTTCCTTATAGAACTCCTTTCCATTGAACAGGAAACCTTGAGCACCAATCCCCAATTTGTATTTTCTTACATATTGAGGCGTCATTGTGACACCATCGGCTTCTTGTTTCAAAATACGACCATATACAAATTCGGCATGCAAGGCTCCTCGTGGTACAATGATGCCCGTCTGCGCCAAAGTCCGTTTGCCGTTTTTAGTTACATATCGTTTGCCAGGAACCGTGATTCGGGTATTGGGACGTTGAGAGATTACGATCTTATCAATCTCATTTTTCGCTTCTGCGTAAGAAATGTGAGGTTGGACAAATATCCATTTCTCCAACATACTACGCTCTGGGTCAACCAAACGTTGATCATTGCTGCTAAGTTCTTCGAGCATTTCATCTCGACTGGCGTTGAGGGTGTTAAGGCGTTGTATCATGCCTTGTGTGGTACAAGCAATTGCAAGTGCATCCACAGCATGATGCCTGTTGTCAAGACGTTTTGTCCAGTCCTTGATGCGTTCCACCTCTACCTCCTTACCTGAATGCAATTGTTTTACCATCGCAGTAAGACCTGCTTTCTTAAAACGTTCAAAGTTCAGATCGTGCAGAAGTTCGTCATACCCCCATTGATGGCGTACAAAGTCTGTTACGCTACCACTTGTGGTATAGACATCTTTGCATACCTGCTGAAGCATCTCTACGGACTTCTTGGCAATATACTGGCTTTGGCGCAGTTGACGGTCTATAAAGTTTTCCCACAGTTCTTTGTCTTCCTCAGTCTCCTTGCCTTGGGCCTTTCTACTCATATAAGCCTTATGAGAGACTAACAGCCTGTTGAATTTGCTACGGCTTATCTTTTTCCTGTTGAACAGGTCATTGATATGGTCTATATACGCGTCAAGTCCCTCCTGTCCTTTGTCGTCTTCAATAAAATCGTATGCCGTACGCATCCCTTTCTTGCTGTTGCAACAACGACAAGAGCAAACTTGATTGGTAAAACTGTTATCGAAGAGAATACTTCTTGGGATAATGTGCTCTCGCTCAACATCGGCTCCTTTAAGGAATTCTGTCACATTAACAGGCTGTCCGCAATACATACAAGTATACTCGCTTTCTTCCCACATTTTCATTTTCATAATACGATTTCTTGTGGGCGTGAGACCATACTCTTTTATACGTTCTGCATATTCCTTATTTTGCCTTTCGTTCTGATTATTACGTTTGAATGCTTCGTTGCGTTCATCTTTGCTTTGCTTCAACTCTCTGGCAAGTTCTACACGAATTTCATCTATTGCACCTTCCTTTTCAAGAAGAGCATTTACAATGTTTACCAATTGGTTGAGAATCTTTTCAACCACAGGTTGCCTGAGTTCGTTCTTCTGGATTTGGGGAAGGTGTGTGAGCAAAACACGATCAGGATTGATTCTTCTGGAATGGTCAAAACCAGCCCGTCCACACGCTTCACTATACATCACGCCATCCATCAGATAAGGTAAGATACGTCCAATAGCCTTTGCAGACTTGTTGGCAAAACCTGCAGTACGGAAATCAAGCTTGCAGAGTTTTTCTATGCTCTCTTCATCTTCTATGCCCAGGTGGCGTAAAGCTCCTGACAGCTCATCATTATCCTTAATGGAATAAAGCATATGCCACAACTTGTACAAAGGTTGTTGTTCAGCAAGGGTGTTGTTGATTCTCTTGTGTACCTCACCCGTCTCTTCATCTACAAACTCATCAGACTCTAATTGGAAGGCTGTGAGTGAATCTACTTGTTCTTTAGGAAGGGTACTTAGAGCCTCTCGAATCTGGTATTTGGTTGTGTTCCCTTTCAGACCTTTACCTATCGCCTTTCCTGCCCACCATCCATCTTTTCTTCCAATGTTCAGTATTTTATAGAGGTCAGTCAACTTCATTACCTCATGATTATCAAGGAAATCAGCTATTGCTCTCCTTTGCTCTGGCGATATATACAGTTCATCGTTCTTTCTATTACGAATGGTAATGTTATTAGCTGTCTCAAGGATACTTGATAGTTGCGCCAACGGAGAAGTCCTTGGTGCCACCTTAGGACCGATTGTTATTTCTTTTCCATTCTTTGTAATGGTGTAAGACTCAAATTCGCAGAGTGAAACAAGATTCTTACAGGATTTCAGGTCTCGTTGATAGAAAATGATATTCTTTATTTCTTTGCAGACATCAGGCGTCAATGTGTCTGAATGGAAACGGCTTTGAACCTCTAATATCTTTTCTACTTCCTCCTCATAAGCATGGCGAGGATAGACCTGTTCCTTGATTCGATAGTTATAATACTTTTTGCCGTCAGCAGATGTTTGTTCGTTCTCTTTTAGTTTGGCAGCAAAATGCTGGCCTACTGTCAAGCCCTCAGCTTTCAAATCATCATAGCGACTATTCACTTCCTGAACATATGCGGTTTCCTTGCTGTCTGAATTACTAAGGCGTGAATGTTTATATCCTCGTTTTTGGTTGATGTGTAGAAGTACTCTGCCAAGTTCTTCTAAAGAGATCTCTTTGGAAGCAGCATCTGCTCGTTTCTGCCAAAGATCCAATGGATTCTGCTCAAAAATGAGTTTCTTGCTGGGCTCCATGCCAAGATGCTTAAGCAGGCTAATAAGAGCCTGGCGCCTGAGCTGGTATCTGTCATAGCACTTTCGGGCCGTTCTCTTGGCTGTACGATCAGCATTCTTACTGATTGCATTTCCTTTAGTATAGCCAGTTTCTTCGTCTGAACTGATAGGCACAATACGACTTCCCATCCGAATAATGCGTATCGGTACATTCTTGTCATCTTTCTCGATGAGACACCACCCAATGCTACCTACACCAAGATCCAAGCCAAGTACTTTCTTCATTTTTATCTCGATTTATTTGTTTGTTTCATTTTTATTATCTATCTTTGCACCCAGATATTGATTTAGTCAGCTATTCACAATAAGGATTATTCCGTTGTGAAAACATCCAGGGCGGGGCAACTCGCCCTTTCTTATGGCTTACAGAAAGCAATATATAAACATACAGGATATTTTAGCCGAAGTTCTACTCCCATGACTGTCGTGGGAGTTTTATAATGTCTTATATTATTGATTGCAAAGATACGAAATATTTTCGAAACTAAGGCAGATTTTTGAAAAAAAGATAAAATAAATCGAGATTTGTTTGTAAGATAAAGGATCAATGCTCATCATTGAGGCATATCTCGAAGATACTTTCGCTCGAAACTCAAAATAAATTGAAATTTATTTGGAGTTTGCTCGCTTATTCGTATCTTTGCAGCGTGAAAGGAGAAGCCAAGTAGAGCCACGATGTGCGGAACGGTGGCATCTGTGTGATGATGAGCAATTCGACCTTGCCGCTTGGTTTCCTTCACTCTCTAAGGCCGACAGTTTCACTCTGTGTTGCTGTCGGCTTCTATTTTGACATAGCGCATTACCGTTGCGGTTTCAGTTTCATAGTTTCAAAATGGAAATCAATTTTGATAAAATCTTTTGATGGAGTTGCATTAAAATTATATATAATATATAATAATATATTATTATATATTATATATATAATTCATAGGATGAAACTTTGTCAATCAGAAAAAGATTTTGAAACTTTGAAACTGGAACCGGATGCACATTTTGCTTAAGACATATAACAACTAACAACATAACAAAACCGATTTCCAAAATATCAGGAATATTCACATATTAATTATTATATAATATATATTATTATAATAATATATATTATATAATAATTTTATTAGGTTATTTTGCCATCCCTGCATAATTATTTTTCATTTTGTTATGTTGTTAGTTGTTATGTGGGTTCACGAGTTCACAAGTTCACAAAAGGTGAAATCAATTGGCAAAAATAGTCACATTAAATTATATATTATGTTATATATATTATAATATATATAACATAATATATAATTATTAAGTGAATTCTGGTGTGATTGAAAAAAGGTTTTGTGAACTTGTGAACTTGTGAACTAATTCCCAAAATAGTTTACAAATCAAAGAACCAGAAAAGTCTCTCAAAAAGACTTGTACGAAACCCAAGGTTTCCCGGCATGAAAGCCGAGGTTTCATGCCAGGAAAGTCCGAGTTTCATGGCAGGAAACTCCAAGAGGCTGAAATACGAGGAAAAGAGCTGCTAAAGGCAATGTGAAACATCGGTAAATTTTGTTTACTTTCCACAAGAAAAAGGCGCGTCACTTAGATGTGAGGTGAACGAGAGCGGAATCCTCGGTGAGGAGAGACAACGCAATAAAATTATAGAATATTCTATAATAAGACGAAAAAGTTTGGGGATTTCACGTTTTTTTTGTAATTTCGCAGCCGAAATGAAGAAACTATATATTGAGACATACGGCTGTCAAATGAATGTGGCTGACTCGGAGGTCGTTGCCTCTGTGATGCAGATGGCAGGCTATGAGACCACAGAGAACCTGAAAGAGGCAGATGCCGTACTGCTGAATACCTGTTCCGTTAGAGACAATGCCGAGCAGAAGATATACCGGCGCCTGGAAGCACTCGATGCCGAGCGCCGCAACAAGGCAAGAGCTGACAGGAGTCGTCTGATTATCGGCGTATTAGGCTGTATGGCCGAGAGGGTCCAGCAGGACTTGCTGGACAATCATTACTGTGACCTCGTGGCAGGTCCTGACGCCTATCTGACTCTGCCAGACCTGATTGCCCAGGCGGAGACAGGCCATAAGGCGATGAACATTGAGCTCTCGACGACAGAAACCTATAAGGACGTGGTGCCACAGCGCATCGGACTGGGACACAAGATAGGAGGCTTCGTGAGCATCATGCGTGGCTGCAACAACTTCTGCCACTACTGCATCGTGCCTTATACCAGGGGACGGGAGCGGAGCCGCGACGTGGAGAGCATCCTGAGGGAGGTCCGCGACCTGAGAGACCGAGGTTTTAAGGAGGTGACGCTCCTGGGGCAGAATGTGAACTCATATAGTGGTGAGAGGTCAGAGGTGAGAGGTGAGAGAATACTCTTCCCGAAGTTGTTGCGGAGGGTGGCGGAGGAGGTTCCGGAGATGAGGGTGAGATTCACCACGAGTCATCCGAAGGACATGAGCGACGAGACGCTACGCGTGATTGCCGAGGTGCCTAACGTCTGCAAGCATATCCATCTGCCCGTACAGAGCGGTTCAGACCGCATCCTGAAGCTAATGAACCGTAAGTACACCCGTGAGTGGTATATGGACCGTGTGGCCGCCATTCGCAGGATCATCCCCGACTGCGGGCTATCAACGGATATCTTCGTGGGCTATCACTCTGAGACGGAGGAGGATCACCAGTTGTCGTTGAGTCTGATGCGCGAGGTGGGTTACGACTCGGCCTTTATGTTCAAGTACTCCGAGCGGCCTGGCACATACGCCTCAAAGCATCTGCCCGACGATGTGCCTGAGGAGGAGAAGATACGCCGACTGAATGAGCTGATTGCCCTGCAGACGGAGATTTCCGCCCAGCAGAACAAGAAGGACGAGGGTAAGGAGTTTGATGTGCTGGTGGAGGGATTCTCGAAGAGAAGTCGCGAGCAGCTCTGCGGACGCACGGAACAGAACAAGATGGTGGTGTTCCCTAAGGAAGGGCATCATATCGGAGAGACTGTCCGCGTCAGGATTACAAGCAGCACCAGTGCTACGCTCTTAGGAGAAATTGCTAAAATCTAAGCTTAGAGCATGAAAGAATTCATCAATGTGTTGCGGAGGTTTGTGCCGCCATATAAAAAATACCTGATAGCATCGGTGGTGTTCAATATCCTGTCGGTGATATTGAACGTGTTCTCCTTCGCGGCCCTGATTCCTATCCTGCAGATCATCTTCAAGACAGGCGACGGAGAGTCGGCCACACAAATGATGGCGTGGGACTGGAGCAATGCCCAGGAGGTGCTGATGAACAACATGAACTACGTGGTGAACGGTCTCATCAGCGACCTCGGACCTACGACGGCCCTGCTGATCATCGGACTGTTCCTCGCCTTGATGACCT
>JAEETC010000042.1 GCA_016286585.1 Prevotella sp.
ATCAATGAAAAAGTGGGTCAGAGAACCCCTGACCCACGCTTACATTTGTAGGAATAACTCGCTCCATCATTCTTTATAGAGGACAGCGATAGACGTAGTTCTTGCCGTTTGCCGTGTAGTACCAACATACGGTGAACCCCGTACTGCTGTTGAGCTTGGCCAAATTGTTAAACGTACACTCCTTGCTGCCGCCTGCTGCCACAGAGGCTGATGCGCCAGAGAAGCTCTGGTAGCTGACCAGATTGTGATTGCAATACAACTCACACTTCGTCAACTGGATGGCCTCGCTGCGCTCATTGTTCAGCGTGCAAGTAAGCGACGAGACGACCGAGTTCTCAATGACAAACTGGCTAACCGTACCCAATTCTGATGACGCACTAAGCAAGTCCACCATCTTTACCACGTCGGCAGCATTAACTTTATTGTCACCATTAAGGTCTGCCAATCCCTCATAGAAGCCTTCAGGATTCTCTCCCATGACAAATCCCACAAGCGCATCCATATCATTCTGATCCACTACCTCATCGAGATTCAAGTCGCCTTCCACGAGCTCAAAGATATTTGCAAAATCCTTCCAAACATTGGCTCCCTTATAGGCTGACAGACTGCCTTTTGGAACCCAAACAATACAGTTATTCTTATCAACATTAGTAAAAGTTGAAGAATATGTCACAGATGGAGGATTGCTATTAAGAGACACAATGGAGGTCAGGCCGCTGCAATATCCGAAAGCCTTACTGCCGATGGTGGTCACGCTGTTGGGGATGGTGACGGAGGTCAGGCTGCTGCAATAAGAGAAAGCATAATCACCGATGGATGTCACGCTGTTGGGGATGGTGACGGAGCTCAGACCCAAGCATTCCCTGAAAGCAGAAGAGCCGATGGATGTCACGCTGCTAGGGATAGTGACAGAGGTCAGGCCTCTGCAAATATAGAAAGCCCAACTGCCAATGGTGGTCACGCTGTTGGGGATGGTCACGGAGGTTAAACCCATACAACCTGCGAAAGCATATCCTCCAATGGATGTCACACTGTTGGGGATCGTGACAGAGGTAAGGCCGCTGCAACTTGCGAAAGCCCAACTGCCAATGGTGGTCACGCTGTTGGGGATAGTAACAGAGGTCAGGCCGCTGCAACTATCGAATGCATAACTGCCGATGGATGTAATGCTGTTGGGGATGATTAATTCTTTTATCTCCTCTCCATTCAAGAATAAATGTTGAGCTATAGAAAGCGGGTTTGATTTATTAGACGCAAACTCTATTTTACACCATGCCTCGAGATCAGATATATATGCAGCGGTTAGACCACTACATTGAGTGAAAGCAGAACTTCCGATGGATGTCACGCTGTTGCCGATGGTGACGGAGGTCAGGCCGCTGCAACCATAGAAAGCTTCAGTGCCGATGGATGTCACGCTGTTGGGGATGGTGACGGAGGTAAGGCCGCTGCACCCAGAGAAAGCAGAACTGCCAATGGAGGTCACGCTGTTGGGGATGGTGACGGAGGTCAGGCCGTTGCAACCATAGAAAGCCCAATCGCCGATGGATGTGACGCTGTTGGGAATCTTAATTGATGTCAACTTACATTTATAAAACATATAACCAGATAAGGAATTATCTTTTGTATTATACCCAGTACCATGGGCTGTGTGAGTCGTCCTATAATAATAAGCCTCCCCTCCACTTACTACCTTAGCGTTCGAAATGTCTAGTTTTTTTAGTATTCCTGGAGTGATTATGTCAGTGTACGGTTCTTCTGTGTTATGACCATGACTATCATATTCATAATCTGCTCCTGACATCTGTCTTATAACACGTATATCTGTACCATTGAGTTCTCCCGAAAGAGTCAAGTCCGTAATCAGATATTTTATATCTGAGATATAGCTAGACAGGGTTCCTGCCGTTGCAACATGAATAGTCCGTTTGGTTGGATCTTCAGAAGAGTCGTCTGTGATGTTATCAAACAAATTCCAGCCGTCTGTTGACTGGTAGGCTGTCGTTGCGCCTTCTGGCACAATCAGAGTGGCTGTGGAATAGGTGCTGAATACATTCTCGTCAAAAGCAAACGGATCCTCTATCCTTGAGGCTATGGTATTCAAGCTTGTGCAGTTCCTGAATGCATTGATGGCAATTGACGTGAGACTGCTTGGAAAGACAATTGTCGAAAGATTCGTGCAGCCCTCAAAAGAAGAACCACCTATTGACTCGACGCCCTCTGTAAGATATGCCGATTTCAAACCCGTACAGTCCTCAAAGGCAGAACTGCCAATAGACTTCACACTACTTGGAATATTAAGAAACGTGATGCTCCGGCACTGATAGAAGGCAAAGTTCGGAATAGACTCTACTCCTTGGGGAATATCAAGGTTGGTTACAACAGAATAATTCAAATAGAAATTCTTTGCGCTGGATAGCGGGCTGGAGTGCTCATTGCCGAATGTGACCTTGCACCAAGCCTTTAAGTCTGAAATATACACATTGATATTGCTACCGCAGTCAATGAAGGCGTATTCGCCAATACTGGTAATGCTGCTTGGAATATACAAATACGTCATGCCTTCACCTCCCTCAAAAGCCCACTCACCGATGGCGGTTACAGGATAGGTCACGCCATCATAAGTGACTTGGCTTGGGATTGACACGCTGCCCGTATAAACGCCATTGCCACTATAAGTAACGGAGACGTGATCGCCCTCGATATTGTAATAGATGCCATCTTTAACAAAATCATAGGCTGACACCGGCATGCTCATAAGCAGGGTTAACAGGATAGTTACTATAAAACATTTCTTCATAATCGTATCTTTTTATTTGATCATCTTCTTTCCATTAACTATATAAGCGCCTTTAGGCAATGAGTTCCAAACTTCATCGAAGTCACGTTCTTTCAATGGCATAATAGATGCCTCCTGACTGGAAGTCATAGGCATGCATTGGCATGCTCACTAAAAAAGCGAGCATGCCAAATACATATCCCTAACTATAAAACTTTCTATTCATCTAACAAATCATTGTCTGATTCTCTTCTGTCCGTTAACGATATACACGCCCTTGGACAAGCTAGTCCAGATTTGGTCGAAATCACGTTGACTGGTACTGCCCACTTTCTGACCGTTTAATCCGTAGATGACGATTTCGTCATCACCATCTGCAGACATCAGGACCTTCTCGATGCCCGTCGCATCATCGACAATGTTCAAGAATCTGTTCCATCCGGCAGTGGTCATGTAGGCAGCCCTGGTTCCAGAGGGCACCCTCAATATGGCTGTAGCATAGGTGCTGAACACATTGGCTTCTATGGCAAACGGATTCTGGATCTCCGATGTAATATCCACCAGATTCGGACATCTGTTAAAGGCGTTCATGTAGATAGTTGTCACTGTACTCGGGATCGTGATCGACGACAAACCAGAGCAACCCTCAAAGGCTGAGCCACCAATGGTTTCCAAACCTTCTGCCAATCCGACAGAGCTCAGACTCGTACAGTCCTCAAAGGCCGAACTACCAATGATCTTCACGCTGCTAGGAACAATGAGGTAAAGGATGCTCTTACACTGATAGAAGGAGAAGTTTGGAATAGACGTCACGCCATCGGGTATCCTGACGCCATTCATTTCCACATTGTTCACATAGAATGCCTTTGCACTGGACAGAGGACTGGAGTGCTCATTGCCAAGTGTGACATTACACCAAGCCTCAAGGCTTTCAATATTCACCATGATATTACTACCGCAGTCGATGAAGGCATACTCTCCAATAGAAGTGATGGTCTTGGGGATAGACAGATAGTTTATATCATCTCTTCCTGCAAATGAGCGCTCTCCAAGAGACGTTACCTGATAGAATGTTCCCTCATTATATACCCGTTCTGGGATGAATACATCCTTCAGATAGTAGGCCGCAGACGTTACAGCTACCGTTGTGGGTGATGTCACAGTATAGGTGATACCATCTCTTGCAAACTGCGAATCACTTGTTCCGTCAGTGATGTTTTTGAAATTATTCCATCCATAAGTGCTTTGATAGGTCGACTTTGTGCCTCTAGGAACGCTCAGTGTGGCAGTATCGTAAGTGCAGAACACACTATAGTCGATAGCAAACGGCGTTCTGATCAATGAAGTAATGTCATTCAGGTTGGTACACCTGTTGAAAGCATTAATCTGAATCTCTGACACAGTACTCGGAATCGTGATGGCTGCCAAGCCTGTACAACCTTCAAATGCAGAACCGCTAATAGTTTCCAGACCCTCTTGCAGACTAACCCAATTCAAGCCTGTGCAGTCCTCAAAGGCCGAACTGCCAATGTTCGTAACTGTGCTTGGAATATTCAATGACGTGATCATTCGGCACTGGTAGAAAGCGAAGTTGGGAATAGACTGGACGCCATACGGGATAGCAAGGTCAGTTACCCTGTAGCCATTCAGATAGAATGTCTTTGCGCTTGACAATGGACTGGAATGCTCGTTGCCGAACGTAACATTACACCAAGCGCCCAAGTCTGCAATATTCACCTCAATATTGCTTCCGCAGTCAATGAACGCATACTCGCCTATAGAAGTGATAGTTCTCGGGATAAACAGATAAGTGATATCTTCTCTCCCTTGGAATGACCAATCCCCGAGTGCCGTTACCTGATAATATGTACCATTACTGTAGACCGTTTCTGGAATAATGACTTGATGCAGATAGCTGGAAACAGACTTGACTGCTACTGTATTAGGAGAAGTCACGACATAATTGATGCTATTCCTTGAAAACTCCGTACTACTAGGCGAGCCATCGTTAATCTTAACGAAGTTGTACCACCCCTCAGTATTCCTATAAGCCGTTCTGGTACCACTGGGAACAGTCAAAGTTGCAGTATCGTAGGTGCAGAAGGTGCTGTAATCGATGGGGAACGGCGATATAATCAATGAAGTGATGTCATTCAGTTTAGTACACCTGTTGAAAGCATTGATCTGAATCTCAGACACAGTGCTTGGAAGAGTGATGGCTGCCAATCCTGTACATCCTTCAAACGCAGAACCGCCAATGGTCTGCAGGCCCTCCGACAGGCTGACCCATGACAGATTCGTGCAATCCTCAAAGGCCGAGCTACCAATAGTCCTCACTGTACTGGAGAAACTCACAGAAGAGATACACCTACACTGGTAGAAGGTAAAGTTTGAAACAGTCTCAACACCATAAGGAATATAAAGATCCCAAACCCGAGAGCCGTTCACGTATAATCTGTCGGCGCTTGATAAAGGACTGGAGTGCTCATTACCTAATGTCACATTACACCAGGCACCTAAGTCTTCGATATTCACATCAATGTTATAACCACAATCGATAAACGCATATTCACCGATACTGGTGATGCTACTCGGAATATACAGATACGAAACGTTCTTTCCATCTTCAAAAGCATAAGGGGCTATCGAGGTAACCTTATAGTAAGAGCCATTGTAATATACCTGCCTTGGTATAACAATTCTCCCACTATAAGCATAATAACCTTTAGCGACTGCAACTTCGCCACCTCCAATAAAACTGTAAAAAATGGTCTTGCCTTCCGAATTCGACTTGGAAAAATCGTAGGCATAAGCCTTTGCTCCAACCATGCTCATGAGTACGGTGAGCAGAACTGTAAGTAGATTCTTTTTCATAATGTAGTTCATTTTATTTAAATTAATTAATTGGTTTGCGAGTGCAAAATTAGATGATATTTTATGATGTTCCAAATTCTGAGAATCATAATCCATGAAATAGTGGGTTTAATGTATGAACTTACATGCTGGTATATATTTTACTTCATCCATTTCTTACCATTTACTATGTATACCCCCTTTGACATACGACTCCAGAGATGGTTGAACTCTCGTTGGTTTGTGCGTTCTACTAACTGACCACTCATCGTATAGATCGTAATCTCCTGATCATTGTCGGCATAAATTAGGATGTCCATCATTTCTGTCGTGCCGTCATCATGATTAATCTCGATGAAACCACGAGTGGAGTCTTCTGAGATATATGCCTCAAAAGGACGGACATCGCGAAGATTGCTGATAAAGTGACTACCTGCATCAAAGTTGCCAGAGTACTTCACAAAGCGGTTATTCACGTTCAGAGCATATACCGAAGATGATCTTACCACTGTTGCAAAAGCCGGCAAGAAGGTTCCACTGAACGATGGCGTCTTGGGAACTTGCACATTCTCTGAAGAGAACGTCACATCGCCAGCCAAGATATAATCATTTCGATATTTGCTACTATTCGGCATAGCGATGATGTAAGGTTCATAGGCCAGAATTGCCGATGCCCTATGGAAACTGTTACCAGTGAAGTTCGCAAGCCAGAAAGGCTTCTGCGAGGAACCGCTACTATAGGCTTCAAAAGGAATAATCTCGCCATGAGTAAGATGCGCTATCTTCTGCACATCAAATGGTAGAGCCAGTGTTTCCCACCCTTTACCATTGTCGCCAGTCTCCATACTATAATTATGGGTGTAAGAGATGCTTTTGGCCATGAAAGCCTGTGGACAATAGAACTGTCCACCGTCATCAGACAGCACGATTGATGATGCCATACCATCCTCCACCACATTCTTTACAGAGGAAGGCGCATACGAAGCAGACTTCACATAAAGAAGGAAGTTCGAGCCTATTGATACGTTACTAAAGGCATTGCTTGGTAGCGCCGTCTTCACATTCCATATCAGCGCGGCCATATTGCTGCCATTAAAGGCATTATCAGCGATGCCCGTTACTTGATAGGTTAATCCATCATAGTTGACAGAAGCGGGAATCTCCAAACTATTCACGCTTTTATCCACAGACTTAACAATGACCGTCTTTGCTGTTTTTAATCCTTGATAGGTCGTTCCCTCAATGGTAAATACCACTTCGTCTTTCTCTGTCACTGTCAATATACCATTAACATATTTGAAATCATAATTCTGTGCCTCGCCACCAGACACGGTGATAACATACTGACCAGGTGCACTACTTTCGGTGGCCGTGGTGGAAGCTGTTGGCTTTCTACCTAAAACAGCCTCCGTCTCATTGTTCTTAAATCCACTATAAGTTACTTCAAAGGTAGGATTGGCCTGCCCCTGTTCACGTGAGCAATCCTTCGCCGTCACAGTCAATGGAGCCTTGGTGATTGTCAGCGTGCCATTCACATAGGTTACATTTCCATTTGTCACACTCCCCTTTTTAATCGTAATAGTGTATGTTCCAACAGGTGAAGTCTTTGTAGCTTCGCAACTGATGGTTGGCGTACCATTCAAATCTGCTCCAGACGTTGTGTAACCAAACGAAGGGTTCTCCTCACCATACTCCCTTGAATAGTTATTAGCTGTTACAACTACACGCTGCCCACTATCATCCTCAACAATATTCAAAAACTGATTCCACCCAGTAGTAGACATATAGGCAGACCTCGTGCCATAAGGTACAGTCAATGTGGCTGTATAATAGGTATTGAAAGTACTACCATCTATAGCAAACGGTGATCTAATCATAGACGTTATGTTATTCAGATTGGAACATCTCTGAAAAGCATTAATTAAAATCTCTGACACCGTACTCGGAATAGTGATTGTAGACAATCCTGTACATCCTTCGAACGCCGACCCTCCTATAGACTCCAATCCTTCACTTAATGTAACAGACGTGAGGCCTTTACAGTCTTCGAATGTAGAACTACCTATAGACACCACGCTTGAAGGAATGGTTAGAGACGAAATACACCGACACTGATAGAATGCATAGTTTGAAATAGAGGACACATCATTTGGTATCGTGAGATTACTGACCGCAACGCCGTCCACATACAAGGCTTTTGCACTGGAGAGCGGACTGGAGTGCTCATTGCCCAACGTAACATTACACCAAGCACTCAGATTCTTGATGTTTACTTCGATATTGCTTCCACAGTCAATAAACGCATACTCTCCTATAGAAGTAATGGTGCTTGGAATAACCAAATAGGAGATATTACTACGTCCTTCAAAAGAGTAATCAGCAAACGCCGTCACCTGATAAGTAGAGCCTTCATTATTGACCGATTCTGGGATATCGACACTTTTCAGATAGCTGTCAATAGACTTGACTGCCACCGTATTAGAGGATGTCACTTTATAGTTGATACCACTCTTGGAGAATTCATTACTACTTGCTCCATCAGTAATACGACTGAAGTTCCTCCACCCTGCTGTATTTTGATAGGTAGATTTCGTACCTTTGGGAACAGTCAATGTTGCCGTGTCATAGGTGCAGAAGGCACTATAATCGATAGGGAACGGAGATCTGATTAATGAAGTAATGTTATTCAGATTGGTACACCTGTTAAATGCATTGATTGAAATCTCCGACACAGTACTCGGAATGGTTATTGAAGACAAGCCCGTACACCCCTCAAAGGCTGACCCTCCTATAGACTCCAATCCTTCACTTAATGTTACAGATGTGAGACCAGAACAGTCTTCAAATGTCGACCTGCCTATATATACCACGCTTGAAGGAATGGTCAGAGACGTGATACATCGACACTGATAGAAGGTAAAATTGCCAATGGATGAAACACCATCAGGAATGTCAATAGTGGTTGTCTCTATATCATGCACCAGGACCTTCCCTGCACTAGAGAGGGGGCTGGAATGTTCATTGCCCAATTCCATCTCGCACCATGACTCCGGATCAGCTATATTCACAGTTATATTGCTACCGCAATCGATGAACGCATATTCCCCTATAGATGTAACACTCCAAGGTATAGAAAGATAGGTAAGGTCGCTTCGACCCTCGAAAGCCCCCACTCCAATGGATGTTACTTGGTAAGTTCTACCACCAATAGTAACTTCGCTGAGTATATCGGCCGTTGTAGTCCTTGTAGACAGCCCTACTACCTCCAAAGTGCCATTACCTTTTATGTTGTAGTATAAACCTTTACTATCTGCGAGGTCATAAGCACTTGCTACCAACGGCAGCAAAAATGTTACGAGTATAAGCACTTTTTTCTTCATAATCGAATCATCTTCTTTTAAAAATGTTTCGTTGTTTGGACATTTAATAAACCGGCATGGGGTTATCTTCCTCTGTAGGGATGGTGCCCTGTTGAGTAGTAGTATCTACAGGAGTCTGTGTCTGGCTGGAGATACCCTTGCCGACTACAACATTACTCATATTCTCTGGCAATTCCTTTTGACAGGATGTTGTCAGCGTGAGTGCTGCTATGATTGTGAGTATGTATAAAACATTCTTCATTGGCTGACTGATTATATATCATAGATAATGCCTGCATTGACACCAAAACCTTCGCCCCAAGCTTTGAGTTTGCTATCGCCCTGTTTGATAACCTCAAAGACCTGATCACCGCCAATTGAGAAATCGTACTGAGGAGTGATGTGAATGCTCAGATGCTTTACGACTTCATAACTGAAGCGGATGGCAGCAAAGGCAGACATCGGATTAGACTTTTTGAAATAGTCGCTGCTATTAGTAAAACCGCTGACAGCTTTGCCTGAGATCATATTAAAGGTCACACCTGCTTGAGGCGACACATTGAACCCTCCAAAGCTAAAGTTGTAGCCAAGCCTTGTCCAGAACTTGCTACTCGAATAATCGTAGGCCTCCATAGGCGACGAAGCACCAGGCTGAGTAAGAGTTATATTTTCAACCTTATCCAAGCCAAAGACATAGCCTGCCTCCAAAAGGAATTGAGCGTAGCTGACTCCAATGTGGGCAGAAGGTCCCATAATGCTCAGGGCATTGAAACCAAGACCGAGATGGAATTGGAACTTCGTATCGGCAATATGATCAGGTCGGGCAGGAATGAGGGATTGCTGATCATTGTGCCTGACGGAGTAAGAAATCTGATTTTGAGATGATCCTGTCTGCTGCTGAGGAGATTTTTCTATAGGCTTCACTGTTTCCTGTTTTACTCTTTTCTCATCATTATCACCTATCAGACGAAGGATATAGACACGGTTACCTTCCAGCCTCTCAATGTCGTAATCGCCAGTCATGATGCTGACGGGCAGATGACTATGAGGATACAGACGGAACATCTTGGTACCCTGGGTCATGTATATTCTCTTTTCCGTTCCACGGCTGTCTATATCACCAATGATATTACCTTCAACACGGTCAATAGCATCAACCACCTGCACTTTTACCAAGGCACAAGTCACGCCATTCAGGTCCTTACGCTGTTCGCCGCCAGGAATTATCTCTGTTGGCGAAAGAGCAAAGCTCTGGATCTTCAGTTCCTGAGAAATAGCAGCAATGGGCAGCATAGCGAGGAAGAATGTGATGATATAAATTCTTGTATTCATGTTTACAACTTATGGGATGAATATATCGTCGATGGTGAAAATCTCCTTTTTAGCCAATGGCTTGGTCCCGATGCGGTCGGGCTGCCATGTACGGACGTGGACGATGGGATGTTCATCGTTGTCATTCTTGAATTCCCATAGCAGGAATACGTAACCATCATCTTGGTAATTGGATGATTTCCAGTTCTGGTGGAGAGTCACGCCATAGAAATTGGGCTTGGCAGGATGGCGCACCACCTGAATAGAGTCGAAAGACACTTTGATGAATTTGTTGTTACGGAAAACACTTTCAAGTGATTTCAGATATTGTTCCTTGTTCTTTTTGTTATAAACGATCTCTGGCTTCAGTGTTGTAGGCTGATCGCCCTGGGTGTTTTTTCGCATAATAACCTTGCCTGTTATAATCAGCGCATCATTACTGTAAACTTGCTTAAGCGAAGCCATGTCTTTCTCGTCGTAGTAACTGCGGAATGCCTCTACAAAGTTAAGTATTTCCAGACGTCTGCGCGTGTCGGTAACATCAATGCCCTTGTTAACAATAGCGTGGAAGGCATTATTCGACAAAGCCATGTGTACACCAGATATGACACCGTCACGAGTGAGGCTGATGGTCAGCTCTTTTTCTATTTCGCCTGTATAGCCATCGCCCATAGGGCTTAATGTCACAGGGATGTTGCGGATCTCATAGCCATTCACGTCTGTCAGGCATATTGCCTCATTTTCCGGATAATCGCACATAAAATGATAGCTGTCCCATAGACGTGCGATGGACTCTTTGGCTTGTTTTGTCATCTCAATCTGTTTCAGCCGAAGCAATCTGCCGGCCTTCGTTGCCTGAGAAATCTCTGACAAAAGAGAAGACACATGGACTTCCATCCTTTGTTTCAAGGCTTCGTCGTTGATGCCTCCACGGATCTTGAGCGTGTAATCCTGTGCCATCGTCCATGTTGAACAGAGGAAGAGCAACATTATGCTTGTGTAAAAATGCTTCATATCGTGTATCTTTTTTTATTCGAATTTCTTGGGTGTTGACTTTCCTGTTGCTTCAGCGAACAGGTCAGTGATATTATTGGTGGGAATGAACATATACAACTTTCCTTGATATGTCTGGGCTGTAGCCTCCAGCTGACTAATGGGCGCATGAAGGTGCAACAGATGGGCATATCCCTCATTGCGGTTATGCATGAGCAACATAACAGATGCCTGATTGCCATCGGCTCCTTCAAATATATAATAAGGTGTACATCCTTCCGAGTTGCAGAATCCCATCCACTGGGACAGAGTGACATCAATGGTCTCCTTGTGGAATCCAGTGTAAAGCATCTTGACACTGAGGTTGACTTGGACTGATGCATGGTCTGTTGTCATGATAATATCTTTCAGCGTCTCCTGGGGCTTTGAAGCGTTAAGCCGATGAGCAGTTGAAGTCTCCGGTTTGCTGACAGGTTTATAGCACTTCAGGTTTCGGCTAAAGTTCTGTTCCATTTCCCTCCTATTGGAATTGGCAAGCAGTTCATAGTCGATGGGGACAACGACGGAAAGGATCTCTTGAGCATTACGACTCCATCTGACAATATACCATTTGTCATCTTTGTTATCAATGGAACAGTCATCGGATGGTGTGATCTTCTCCATGTCTTCCCATGAGCCCTTGAAGAATCTGATCTTCTGGTGCTGCAGAGTATTCTCGTTGATCTGATACTTGTGGTCAAGCAAGGCATACTCTAAGTAGTCATAGATTGGTGAGGGGAGCAGGGTTCGCATTTCTGTGCTGAACAGGGGAATACCAATATGTTCGATCATGCCACCGGCAGACTTCCTGATAACCAGGTCTTTGCTGTCTTGTTCGCTCAGCTTTAATGCTTCGTAGGCTTTCTGCAGGTGTGAAGCCTTGAAAGTCTGAGCGTGCACAATAACTGTGAACAGGAGGAGGACTACTGCACAGGTGAATCTTATGATGGTAAGTGATATTCTCATTGTCCTAATAATATTTCTTCTTTACTGCCGTCAGACTTGAACCAAGTACCGTATTCCAGATGGCCATTTATATAGTTGCCTTTAACCTTGTCACCACTTTGGGCGATCCGGCCCTGATCATCGCGAGAGTCAATGCGGGTAGCTTTGCGGAATGTCATGGTACCATAGCCGTCAGGTCTGCCGTTGACACTTTTTCCATACCATACAGCATAGCCCAAATCCATCTCACCAGATGCTTTTGGCTGCTTGATGGGTTGCGGCTTGCTCGTCTTACTAGATTCCTTGACTTCCTTCTTTGCAGGCTCCGTCTGTCGTATGACTTTGACAAGGGTATCCTTCTCAACTATTTTTGGCTGCTGAACAGGCTTTGCAGGCCAGAGAAACATGAAGAGCAAAGCAACAGCCATTATGAAGACAGGCCAGAGAAGCCAAGAAGGCTTTGATAGTTTGTGCTCATTCTTAGTCTTTTTAGGAGTAGCAGGAGCATGTTCATGAGTCTGCTCCGGACTATCTTCGTGATTCGTCTGGGGCTTGTCGAAGGACAACACGATCACATCCATTGTCAACTCGTCACCTTGTTGAAGCACGATTTCATCGTCTTGCATCAGACTCTGTCCGTTGACCTTTACTTTCTGCTCTCCTGTCAGGACTCTCAGAATGTGCTTGGTCGTTCCGTCTTTGAGACGTATCACCCTTAGTTCCACCATACCGCTGGGAACACCAGGAACGGCATTGGCTCCTTCATTCAACTGATAGCGGGTGCTGCCTTTATAAAGTGATCCTACGGGGGCGGCTATGTCGCCGAAGGTGACGGCGAGCAGCTTCTGGCAGTTCGGACAGGTGATCTTCTTCACCTTCTCGTTCTTGGAGTTCTTCACTTCAAGGACGATACCGCAGGATGGACATTTGATGCGCAGCGTTTCCATCTCTCACGAAACCTTTTTATGCAGGAATCATATTCAGGTCGACATCTGCAACAGCGTCATCCATCGCAGTCTGATCGTTGGGAAAAGAGATAGCGACACCAGTCTGCAAGTCAATGACATCATTCTCATCGGCATGAGGATTCTGGTTTAGGTCAGACATGGCATAGTCGCCTACCCCATCCTTGTCGACATCAATCACGGCAACGTGCTGACCATTGATCCCCAATTCCTCAACAATGACAGATCGGCCTTCGAATAAATCGATGTCGCCATAGCCAATCACTCGGACATCGTCGTCGTCAGACACGACTGGTGTTGGTTCTTCGGCTACGACCTCGGCCTTGGCTACGAAATCTTCTTCCTGAACGGATGCCACCTGTACATCATCTTCTACTGATTCCGTTTGGGCAAAGAGGTTCTTCTCTTCTGTTGAAATAGCGTTCAAATTCTCTTTTTCTGTCATAATCATAAACACTTTAGTTGGTTTGCGAGTGCAAATGTCGGTATTATTTTGATATGTTCCATATTCTGAGAATCATAATCCACGAAATGGTGGGTTTAATGTATGAACTTTACGCGGCAGTACGGACATTGGCTGTTTTGGGTCAAAAGATGGTAGGGCTGGTTGCCTAAAAACCGGCCGCAATGAGGACATACATAGTCACGCTGGAACTGATAGCTCAATTCTTGACGTTTCTGGGGAATCTTAGAGGAATCCCTGTATGCCTTGACGAAGAAGATGATAGATACGAGAATGGCCACAGCATAAAGAGCCATATACCAGACACTCCTTCCACCAGTGGCGATACTCAGTGCAATGGCCACCATCGTAATCACTCCTGTAGCCGAGCGGAGGGCATTGAACTTGCGCTCGGCTATCTGCAACTGGACGTTCTGGCGTTCATACTCATTCCATACTTCCTGCAAAGGACGGATATCTGCCTCTGGGGGTAGAATGGCATCAACAGCTTCCCAAGGCAATGGGTATTGTTTTGTGCCCAGAGTTATCCGATCTTTACGGGTGATGGTTTTCGACTCTATAGCCAAGCCATTCACATAGGTATAGTTATTGATGTCGAGGTTCTTTAGGCGGATGCATCCCTGAGTAAAGTCCAGACGACAATGCTGCTCACTGATGTCCTGTGGCACATGATTGCCACATGTTCCAGACTTACCGTCCCCACTTAACAGAAGCTGGCCAGTCTTGGCATCCCTACCTACTATAATATATGTATCGTTCATACTTTCGTAATAAGCATTAAGTCCTTCATTTTACGCAGAGCATCCTTGGATATGTTCACCTGAAAAGCAAAATGATCATAGTCGGAGAGTACTAACTGCTGTTTCAGGACATTGATCTGGTAAACGTAGCGCATGTTGATGATAAATCGCTTGCCGATACGCATAAAACGTTTGGCCTCATCGCCTATCTGGGCAGCAAGGGCACGTTCCATCTCACCAAGGTTCATGCAGACAGCCGCCCGCAACTTGTTCACCATGATGATATCGGTATAGTTGCCGTCAGCCTCGAAATAGACGATCTTCGAGATATCTATCCGTAGCAACTCGTCACGCGAATTAAAGAATATCAGATTGGTTAGATTTGCTTCCATTCTTTGTAATAGTTTTAGGCTCTCACCCATTAGTGGGCTTGAGTTATGTGCAAAGTTAAGAAGAAAAACTGAATTGAGCAAACAAAATTGGAAGAAATTTCAAAAAATATGTTTTCCAAGAACTATAGCCCGTCGATGTTTCCTGCGTAGAAGTCACTGTTGCCTCGTTCCTCGTCAGTCATATCCACCTTCGGATGGATGTCGATGGGCTCAAGGTTAAAGCCGAAACGGTTCAGGTTCTGATTGGTATAGGTGAGTTGTGCGCCAAAGAGACAGATGGCCCACGATATCTGCACCCAAAGCATGAACAAAGGCAGGGCTGCAAACGAACCGTAGATGGCATTGTAGCCCGTCACCCAGATCTGCGAGTGGATATAGACAATCTGCAGGATGTGCATCGCCATGCCGGCAAGTATGCCTGGCACGATGGCACACGAGAAGCGGACCTTTGTGTTGGGCATATAGATATAGAGGACGATGAAAAGCAGCGACATCAGCATATAAGAAGAGAAGCTGATGAGCTTATGGATGACTGGTTCCAGAAGGACGAAGTCATCCATCCTGTCGGCCACCGTCTCCATAAAGATGGAAAAACCTGTCGAGACGACAATGATGATGGGGAACAGGAAGAACATGGCCAGATAGTTGGTGAACGAGCGGATGAGAGGGCGCGAGTTGTTCACCTGCCATATCTGGTTAAAGGTCTCCTCGACATTATTGACCAGCATCAGCACGGTATAGAGCATAAAGATCAATCCCACACCGAGGAAGATGCCGCTCTTGGTATGTATCAGATAACTGTTGACGAAACTGACGATCACATCGGCCACCTGCGGCTGAGATGCGAGCACTTCACGGAACCATACCTCTATATACTTGTTATAGCCGAAGCCTCGCGCTATGGCGAACACTACGGCGAGGATTGGCACAATGGCCAGCAGCGTGGAGTAAGTCAGTGCCGACGCCTGTGTCATCACCCGCTTCTTGGTAAAGAAACGGACGGTAAGGTATAGCTTATGATAAATCTTCCGCATTCCTGCCACCGGGTAGTCTATTATTAATTACAAAATTCAATTGCAAAGTTACAAATAATATACGATAACACCAAACAATATGCACTTATTTTTTCATCTTCGCCCTCATGTTCCTCTGGAGAGCAAAACAAGAGGCAAATTGAGAGGGAAACGGGCGATTTTGGATGAAAATGAGAGAGGAAAGGGGGCCAAAGGGAGGGAAAAATGCAAAAAAAGAAAAAAAAGTGCAATAATATTTCGGTATCTCACTGAAAAACAGTAACTTTGCAGTCCGAAATCGAGAATTTCATATTTACACATTATTAATATATATAAGAAAACGACATGACAAAGGCAGAGATCATCAACCAAATCGCCGAGCAGACGGGGGTCGCCAAGAAAGATGTGGCCACGACCGTTGAGGCTTTCATGGAGACCATCCGCATCAGTCTGGCTGAGAACAAGGAGAATGTTTTTCTTCGCGGCTTCGGTACCTTCGGAGTGAAGCACCGCGCCAAGAAGACGGCTCGTAACATCTCAAAGAACACGACGCTTCTGATTGATGCCCGTGACATCCCCTCATTCAAGCCGGCAAAGAGCTTCATCGAAAAGATGATGTAAGCACAGAGGAATACTCGTAAGAATTAATTTTAATAACAAACAATTATGCCAAACGGAAAAAAGAAGAAGGGCCACAAGATGGCTACTCACAAGCGTAAGAAGAGACTGCGCAAGAATCGTCACAAGAGCAAGTAATCGCTTGCTGCGTGAGTTGAAAGGAAATGAAAGGAGTGTGTGTGCTAATCCCAAGGGATAGCAACACACCCTTTCGAATTTTTAAGACAACCAAGTATTATAGTTTACAGTTTATAGTTTACAGTTTACGGTAATGACAAGTGAAGTAATTATTGATGTTCAGCCGAAAGACATCTCGATAGCTCTGCTTGAAGACAAGGAGCTGGTGGAATACCAGCAAGAGCAGCGCACGGTGTCGTTCTCGGTGGGTAACATCTATGTGGCAAAGGTTAAGAAACTGATGCCCGGCTTGAATGCCTGCTTCGTTGATGTCGGCGCTGAACGCGTAGCCTTTCTGCACTATCTTGACTTGGGAAGTCAGTTTTGTTCCTATGAGAAATACCTGAAACAGGTAGTCAGCGACCGCAAGAAGCTCTACCCCATTCAGAAGGCACACATCCAGCCTGAACTCAAGAAAGACGGAAGCATTGCCAACACATTGAAGGTCGGACAGGAGATCCTCGTCCAGATTGTAAAGGAACCCATCAACACCAAAGGCCCGCGACTGACCTGCGAGCTCAGTTTCGCCGGGCGCTATCTGGTATTGATGCCATTCGAAAACAATGTCTCTGTCTCAACGAAGATCAAGCGCAGCGAGGAGCGTAGCCGTCTGAAACAGCTGATTCAGAGTATCAAACCGAAGAATTTCGGCGTCATCGTCCGTACGGTGGCCGAGGGTAAGCGCGCAGCTGAGCTCGATGCAGAGCTAAAAGTGCTGCTCAAGCGCTGGGAAGACACCATCACGAAGGTACAGAAGACCACCGAGCGCCCGAAGCTCTGCTTTGAGGAGGAAAGCAGGGCCGTGGCATTGCTCCGTGACCTCTTCAACCCCACCTACGACGGCATCCACATCAACGACGCTCAGATCTTCGACGAGATCAAGAACTATCTGGAGATCATCGCCCCAGAGAAAAAGGAAATTGTCAAACTCTACAATGGCACAGTACCTATCTTCGACAATTTCAATGTCACCAAACAGCTGAAATCCGGGTTCGGCAAGACCGTCAACTACAAGCACGGTGCTTACCTCATCATCGAGACAACGGAGGCCATGCATGTGGTCGACGTGAACAGCGGCACACGCATCAAGAAGGAGAACGGCCAGGAGGCAAACGCTTTGGAGACAAACCTCGGTGCCGCCGACGAGCTCGCCCGCCAGCTGAGACTGCGCGACATGGGCGGCATCATCATCGTCGACTTCATCGACATGAAACTGCCCGAGGATCGTCAGTTGCTCTACGAGCGGATGTGCAAGAACATGCAGAAGGATCGTGCCAAGCACAACATCCTGCCGCTCTCGAAATTCGGCCTGATGCAGATTACCCGCCAAAGGGTACGTCCGGCCATGAGCGTGAACGTTGAAGAAACCTGCCCCACCTGTTTCGGTAAAGGAACCATCAAGTCGAGTATCCTCTTTACGGATACTTTGGAGAACAAAATTGACAACCTGGTCAACAAGATCGGCATACGCAAGTTCTATCTCCACGTACATCCCTACGTGGCAGCTTACATCAACAAGGGCGTATTCAGCCTCAAGTTGCAATGGCAAATGAAATACGGACTCGGCGTCCGTGTGATTCCCTCCCAGAAATTAGCCTTCCTGCAGTATGAATTCTATGATGAAGACAAGCAGTTCATCGACATGAAGGAAGAGACTGATAATTGAGAATTAAGAGAGGAAACTATGCTGACACTGAAGATCCTGTTCTGGGCATCGTTGATCATCGTGTTCTACACCTACATCGGTTACGGAATACTACTCTATATCATCATTCGGGTGAAACGGCTCTTCTGGGGAAGTCCCCAAAAGGCCGTACTCCCGGCTGACGACGAGTTGCCATCAATGACCCTGATGATCTGTGCCTACAACGAGGAAGACGTGGTGGCAGAGAAGATGGAGAACACGCTGGCACTGGACTATCCGAAAGACAAACTGCGCATCATGTGGGTGACCGACGGCAGCAGCGACCGCACCAATGAACTGCTGAAAGCCTATCCCGAAGTTGATATCGTGTTCAGTCCAGAGCGCAGAGGAAAGACTGCCGCTTTGAAACACGGCCTGAGAGAGCTGAAGACCCGCTATGTTGCCTTTACCGATGCCAATACGATGATCAATGCTGGTGCGCTGCGGGAGATTGCACGTCTATTCACTGACCCTACCGTGGGCTGCGTCTCTGGCGAGAAACGCGTCGCTGCCAGAAAGGCAGGCGAGATGGCTGCCGAAGGCGAAGGACTCTATTGGAAATACGAGAGCACTTTGAAGCGCTGGGACAACGAGCTCTACTCTACCATGGGTGCTGCCGGCGAGCTATATGCTATGGATCCGAAGCTCTGCCGTGAGGTGCCTGATGAAGCCCTGCTCGACGATTTCATGATGTCAATGTATGTGGTACAGGCCGGAAAGCGCATTGCCTATACTCCCGACGCCTATGCTCAGGAATACGGTTCTGCCAACATCTTTGAGGAATCGAAGCGCAAACGCCGTATAGCCGCCGGAGGACTCCAGAGCATCTGGTGGCTCCGATCCATGCTCAACCCCTTCCATCAACCGCTGGTCACCTTCCAATATGTCAGCCATCGTGTGCTTCGTTGGAGTATCACCCCCATTGCAATGGTCCTGCTGCTGCTCGCAAACATCGCCCTTGTCGTCATGGGAGCAGGCAACTTCTATACGGTGATACTCATCCTGCAGATTCTTTTCTATCTGATGGCGTTGGCAGGATGGCTTTTGAACCGCTATGGATACAAGAACAAGCTCCTTTACACAGCCTACTATTTCATATTCATGAATTTTAACGTATTCCGCGGAATGGCCTATTTAAGGACTCATGGGAAGAGCGGAGCATGGGAAAAAGCGAAAAGGAGTTGAAATAATTCGTTTATTTCATTGCTGTTTCAAAAATTATTTGTACCTTTGCAGGGTCTATGTGTAGTTTTTTACAGAAATGGATAAAGACGAGAGAGAGATACTATTACAGAAATTTGCTGACGCGAACAGAAAGCTTCTATTAGCCAACGAACAGCTCGCGATTGCAAACAAAAAACTCAAGGAATACGAGGAGAAGGCTCAAAAGGCTGAAAAAGCCAGCAAGATGAAGTCACTTTTCCTCGCCAACATGAGCCATGAAATACGCACTCCTCTCAACGCCATCGAGGGTTTCTCGAGAGTCATCGTCGAGACTGACTCCCAGGAAGAGCGTCTGAAATACTACGAAATCATTGAAAGCAACAACAACCGTCTGCTGAACCTCGTCAATGAAATTCTCGACCTGTCGCGTGTTGAGTCAGGTGAGATTGTCGTCAAGAAGAATCCAACAGACCTGAACGAACTGTTAGCAAGCATCCGCAACCTGTTTAAGTTCCGCTGTCCAGACACTGTGAAACTGGAGTGGAAAGAACCTACAATGGGTGTCACGATGAATACCGATGCCAACCGTCTCATACAAGTCTTCTCCAACCTGATCAGTAATGCCCTAAAGCATACCCTTGAGGGGCAGATTGCCTATGGATACAAGGTTATCAACGACGGACAGTCTATCGAGATGTTCGTGAGGGATACTGGTACCGGCATCGCCAAAGAGGATCTCGAGCATATCTTCGAGACCTATGTTTCCCGCGATGCGGAGAGGGGCCAGAACGGCTACGGATTGGGATTGCCGTTATGTAAGATCATCGTCGAGAAGCTCGGTGGTGAGATAAAAGTGGAATCAGTGGTCGGAAAGGGTTCCACCTTCACTTTCACCCTGCCCTTCGAAGGCAGTATCGGTGGCATGGAACAGGGAAAGACAACCACGACATCCAGCGTACGGACGACCATTCGTATCAGTGGCCGCGTCGATGACCTGAACGCGAAGAAGATTCTTGTAGCAGAAGACGAGGACCATAACTATGAATTGGTGAAGATCGTCCTGCAGAAGCGCTATAAACTGATGCGGGCCCATAATGGCATCGAAGCTGTCACGATCAACGAGGACGAGAAGCCGGACCTGATACTCATGGACATCCGCATGCCGTCGATGAACGGCCTTGATGCCACACGCATCATCAAGGAGGTTTCCAACACGCCAGTGATTGCCCTGAGTGCCTATGCCTTCGAGGAGAATATCCGCAAGGCCAAAGAAGCTGGTTGTGACGACTTCTTGGCGAAGCCATTCAAGGTAGAGAACCTCATCGAGATCGTCAAGAAATACTTAGGAGAAGAATTTTAATCACAAACTACAGAACACTATCAGCCATATGGGAAAACTTGCCGTACAGAAATATTTTTCGTTCATGATGCTCATCATCTCCTTCGTGTTGATGATATTCACGTTCGTCGGACTCTATGGCGGCACAGTACCACCAGCCGGCAATACGGCCAGGGCCATGCTGGTCTATGCACTGCCCTTGCTCATTGCAGGTAATGTCATCTTTCTCGTCTACTGGCTTATCAGACTGCGTTTCCATTGGGCTCTCATGCCTTTCATCACCCTGCTCTGCTGTATTCCCTACATCGGCACCCTCTTTCAGTTCGGGGCTATCGACGAGAATGCCGATGTGAAGCCAGGCATCAAGATCGCCACCTATAATGTCGCACGTTTCTCCGGTGAGACCACGGGGTTCATTGCTTTGGACATCCTCTCAGAGATGAAACGCCAGAAGGTTGATGTCGTTTGCTTCCAGGAGTATAATGACTACAGCGGCGACAAAAAGAACTCCGAGTCCTACAAGGACTACTTCCCCTACTCCGCCTTCGGCAATAACGATATGGTCATCTATAGCCGCTATCCGATTGTCAACATGAAGAACATCGACTTCGACCAGACGAACAACAGTGCCATGTGGGTGGAGATTAACTTCAACGACAAATTCTACCGTATCTATAATGCCCACATGGAGACGACGGGCATCAACAGTGCTCTGCATCAGGCTGCGAAAATGGCCAAGAATGGTGTTGAGGTACAGGGCAGCGGCCTCGTCAATGCCATCTACGGTGGTTACACGATAGGCATGATAGCCCGTTCTGGTCAGGCCAACATGCTGGCGATGGATATGATGGAGTCGAAAGCACCCATCATTGTCTGCGGTGACTTCAACGACGTACCCTATTCCTATGTCTACAACACCATGCTTGGCGACAAAATCGATGGTTTCAAGGAGTGCGGCAGCGGATTCATGTACACCTATCGTGGCAACAAGAAGGTCCGCATCGACTACATCTTCCACGACAAGGAGCTCAAGGGGTTATCTTATTACAAAAAGGAGTTAAGCTATTCCGACCACTATCCTGTCTTCATGCGCATCGCCACGACAGAATAAGACACAAAAAAGAATCCCGCCATTGAGCGGGATTCTTTTTTTTATACAATCTTGAAGCGGACCCGGAACGATCGTTCATGTTCGTCCCAATTCGTACCCAGCATCTCAAAACGGCCTATCTGCGACGTACTTCTCACATGCTTGCCGATACACGGGCAGACATCGTAATCACCAATACGCACCAGACGAATCGTATCAG
>JAEETC010000207.1 GCA_016286585.1 Prevotella sp.
CCAAAAGAAATAGTAGTTTTGCAGCCAAAATTAAAAACGGAGTAAGAAACATGAGAAGTACTTTTAACATTCTGTTCTATGTGAACAAGAGTAAGGAGAAGAACGGTGTGGTGCCTGTGATGGGCAGGGTAACGATTAACGGCACACAGAGCCAGTTCAGTTGTAAGAAGACGATTCCGCTTGATATGTGGGACGTGAAGGGCAACTGTGCCAAAGGACGCAGCAAGGAGGCATTGCAGATTAACCGCGAACTTGATAATATCAAGGCGCAGATTATCAAGCATTATCAGCACCTATCGGATCGTGAGGCTTTCGTTACGGCAGAGATGGTGCGCAACTCCTATCAGGGTTTCGGCAGCGAATATGAAACTCTGCTGAGTGCTTTCGACAAGGACATCGCCAATCAGAAGAAACGTGTGGGCAAGGACAGGGCTGCAAGTACGCTCTGGGCTATGGAACGTTCGCGGAAGGATGTGGCAGACTTCATCCAGTCGCACTACCGTCGCACGGATATGTCGATGCTGGAACTGACGCCAGAGTTTATCAAGGACTTTGCCGCCTACCTCAGTACAGACCGAGGACTGGCTAACGGTACTATCTGGCAGCGATGTATGTGGCTGAAAGGTGTTGTGCTGAGGGCGCACTACAATGGTAAGATTCCTCGTAACCCGTTCGCGCAGTTCCATATCAGCCCTAACTGCAAGGAAAGGGAGTTCCTGACCGAGGAAGAACTGAAAGCCGTCGCAACCCATGAGTTCGAGGACGACAATCTCGCCTTCGTGCGTGACATTTTTGTATTCGTGTGCTTCACCGCCCTCTCGTTCATCGACGTGAAGAACCTGACGACGGACAACATCGTGGACATCAACGGCGACAAGTGGATTATCAGCAAGCGACACAAGACCAACATCCCATTTCAGGTGAAATTGATGGATGTACCCTTGCAGATTATCGACCGCTACAAGCACCTACGAGAAGACAAGCTGGTGTTCGGCAAGATGAACTACTGGTCGATGTGCAAGAAGCTGAAAACGGTGATGACAGCCTGTGGCATAGAGAAAGCCATCTCCTACCATTGTGGCCGGCACTCGTTCGCAACCTTGGCACTTTCAAAGGGTATGCCCATTGAGAGTGTGAGCCGTGTATTGGGACACACCAACATTGTAACCACCCAGATTTACGCCCGCATCACAAGTCAGAAACTTGACAACGACCTGACGATGCTTGGCAATAAGCTCAACGCATCGTTCAAGAACCTACAGACGGCATAGTCCGCACGAATCAGCCCCACTCGTCATTGCTGCGAATGGGGCTGAACTCTTTCGTTATCCTACATCTTTTTACCGACGTATTACAGTTTAAACGTCGCTCTCAACATGACGGTGCGGCCGCAGAGGGTGTAGTCGTAGGTGTAGGTGTTGATGCCGTTGAAGATGGTGTAGGCGTAGTGGCGCTGGTTCAGGAGGTTGTCGAGTTCGAGGCGGAGGACGCACTGCTTCCACTTGTACTGGGCGGAGGCGTTGAAGAGGGACATGCGCTTGTATTGGTCGGCGGTGAGTTGGCGGCGCACATGGTCGTAATCCAAAGAGAGGTCGAGGGCGGCGATGGGGAAGATGTGGACGGCACCGCTGTGGGTGAGGGAGGTGGTTGTGTTGCTCTCTTCGGAGTAACGCGAGCGCGACCACCCGTAATTGATGTCGTACCGCAGTTCGAGCCAGGGGACGGGGGTGATGGTAGCGTTGCCATGTAGGGCGTAGCTGTTCGTGCGGGTATCGATGATGGTGGCCCCCTCCTGACCTCCCCCGAGAGAGGAGGAAATTGCCTGTTCGCCACTGCCGAAGCTGTAGTTGCCGTCGGCACCGAGTTTGGCAAAGAGCGTGGGGATGTTCTTCGTGGCGGCTACGGAGAAGCTGGTGGAGCGGCTACGGGAGTCGCGGAGCAGGGCCGTGCTGCTCACATCGATGCCGCTGACCGACTGCGACGTGAGCGTGTTCTGCTTGCCTTCGCTGTGGCTGGCCGCGAGGCTCAGCGTGAAGTACTGCATGGGAAGCTGCCACTTCCAGTCGCCCGACGTGTGCCACGTGTTCGACTCGCCGATGATGCCCGACGAGGTGCGCACCGAGCGGTAGTCCACCTGCATCGGCTCCGTCAGCAGCGTCATCATGTCGCCGATGGAAGTCGTGTAGCCCGTCGAGAACGACAGTTTGCTGTTGGCCGAGAAGGTGTAGTTGATGCCCATCGAGGGATTGAGCACGGGCTTGGTGTAGTTCAGTTTATTGGCTTTGCCTTCCTCCGTCACGACTCGGCCATCTTCAAGCGAGCTTGGATGGCTCTCGCTGTTCCGTCGGTTATAGTACAGCCCCTTCAGCGCTGCCCCGATGCCCGCACTCAGGTAGAAGCGGCGGTTCTTGGAGTGTATCTCGAAGCCGGGGTTGAGGGTTGGGGTCAGAGACCAACCAGACAGGGCCTCCCCAAGCCCCTCCGAGGGAGGGGATGTCTGATTAGATAAAGCATCGGAATCATGTATCTTAACATCCCCTCCTTGGGAGGGGCTTGGGGAGGCTCTCCAGGTCTTTATCTTATCATACATAGCGGACACGCTGACGGGCAGATTCAGCCGGAACGCCTTGCCGATGGGGATTTGGAACGACGAGCCTACGTTCATGCTGAGTGTCGAAGATTGCGCCGTCTGCCCGTAGCCATTGCCGTCCGACACAAACGACAGCCTTAGCGTCGGTGTCCGCTTGAACGACACGTTGGCATGGACGTGTCGCCGTGCGCCCTTCTCCGTCCTGCCCATCCAGAAAAGTTCGTTGCCCACCTCAAATGATGATGTCTTCCGTCGCTGTTCCACTAAAGAGCCGCTGACTTCGTCGACCTCTGTCACGACTCGGCCATCCAAGCGAGCTTGATGGCTCTCGCTGCTCCATCGGTTGGCCACCACATCCCCCTCGTTCTGCTCAAACTTCCCTTTAAGCACGAACGTCTCGCTGAGATACACGCGGTCGGCGTTCTTCAGGTAGTTCACCGACAGCTTTGGCAAGTGAATCTTCGTCAGCGGCGACGTCTGTTCGCTCACGGTCACATAGTTGCCGCCATCGGCAAGGTACGTCGTGCTCTGGCTGATGTCGTGCGTGGCGCGGTGGTAACTGTAGTCGGCATTCACCTTCATGGTCGTGAACGAGTCCGTGCGCAGGATGCCGTTCACCGTCGCCATGCCGTTACGCTGGTAGAGGTATTCGCCCTGCGGAGGCGCACCGCCGTCAAAGCCACCGAACAGGCTCGTGGCGCGGGTGCTCACATCCGAGCCGCCGAAGTGGTCGTACATGTCGGCCCGTGCAAAGCCCTTGTAGTTGCCGCCCTTCACCGAGCAGATGGTCTGGAACTTGTTGGTGAACATCATGCCCGTCAGACCGAGTAGAGCTCGCAAAGCCCCCCTTTCGTCCCCCGAGGGGGACACGTTACCATGCTGCGGGTCTATTGTAGCCCCCTCGGGGGCCGAATGGGGGGCTATTCCCGCTCCCGCCTCTTCCTGCCCGAACGGCTTGAACTTCGCCTTGTTCGACAGTTTGATGTTCATCGACACCTCGTTGCTCGGCACGTCCTTCTCCACCCGTCGGCTGTGGTGGTTGCGCACAATCTCTACGTTCGTCACATAGTCCGCCGGGATGTTCCTCGTCGCCAGGTTGTACTTGCCGCCCAGCAGGTCCATGCCCTCGATATTGAACTGCGAGATGGGCTTGCCCATGTAGCTGATGCCGCCGTTCTGCGACACATCCACGCCCGGCAGCCGCTTCAGTCCGTCCTCTAAGGTCACGTCGCCCTTACCCAGAAACGATGCCAGATTATGGCTCAGCGTGTCGCCCCTCTGCCGCAGCGGGTCAGGCTTTACCGTCACCTCCTTCAGCGAAACAGCCTTCGGAGTCAGCACCATGTCCACCTTGGTCACCCGCTCCTTTAGCGATAGCCTTTCCGACTCCTTCTCATAGCTGATATGGGTGAACTGTAGCGACACCTCCCCGCTGGTCGCACTCTTCAATTCCAGTGCATACTCACCCTTCGCATTCGTGCTGGTGAACGCCAGCGTCTTCGTGCCGCTCACCATCTTCACGATGACATCACTCACGGGCTTGTTCTGCAAGTCTATCACCCGTCCCGTCACTCGCATCTGTGCCGACGCATGGACGGCCAGCACCATATATAATATAATGTATAGGAGTCGTTTCATTCTGCTTTACTTCTTCTTCGGATTTTTATTCCAGTGGTACACTAAATGTGCCATGACGTAGTGCGGCAGTGAGCGGTACCAGGTCTCGGTGCGACCCTGGGCGTTCACGGAATACTGCGTGTTGCTGAGCTGGTGGAGCAGGTCGAAGGCTTCAATGCGGGCGATGAGCTTGCCCTTGAAGAACGGCTGGCTGATGGAGGCGTTCAGCACGAAGTCGTCGGTGTTGAGGTCAGGGCTGCCGTAGCCGCGACGGCTGTACATGTTGCCGTCGGCAGACAGCGTGGTGTTTAGGCGCGGCAGGGTGTAGCGGGCGGAGAGACCGTACTGGAAATCGGTGGCGTTCAGTGTCTCAAAGTCCTGCATCTTACCCTCTGAGTGCCGCCAGCGGATGTCGCCCGTGGCGCGGATGTTCAGCGAACCTTTATTATATTGTATGTAGGCGCCGTCGTGCAGGGTCAGGGTGTTGACCACGTTCTCCTCGCTCGCCGTCATGCCCGTGAGCATGGCGTGGTCGATGGAGTGATGATAGCCTGCATCGGCGTTGGTCTGCCACGACCAGTAGCGCTTCTCGTCGATGGTGCGGCTGAAGTCGAACGTG
>JAEETC010000043.1 GCA_016286585.1 Prevotella sp.
GCCATGAAAGTGGGAGTTTCCTGCCATGTTACTTGGAGCGTGCTTACTCGGGCTTAAAGTCGCCCTTGCCGACGCCGCAGATGGGGCATACCCAGTCGTCGGGGATGTTCTCAAACGCTGTTCCTGCGGGGATGCCGCCATCGGGATCGCCCACTGCGGGGTCATAGACGTAACCGCATACTTCGCAAATGTACTTCATAAGCTACATTAAGTTTTAGTTATTAATAAGGGTTGATATTCTGTCAACAATCCGCTTTGGCGGAATGGTGTTCAGACAAGCATAGTCGCCTCGACGGCAGCGTTTGTTGCCGTAGATGCTGCACGGACGGCAGCTGAGATCCGTCTGGATGACGTTCTCTTCGTTTTGGTTGAATCCGAGGAATCCGGCTAAGGGGTGGGTGGCTCCCCAGACACTGACAACAGGAGTGCCCGTGATGGATGCGAGATGCATATTGGCAGAGTCCATCGACAGCATCACGTCGAGGTGGCTCATAAGAATGAGTTCCTGGTACATCGTCTCACAATGTTCGGCGACAAACAGGCATTGGGGATATTGTTCTGTCCAGCGCTTGAAATAAAAATTCTCCTGTTCGCCCCGTCCAAAAAGGAAGATGCGGGCCTTGGGATATTTCTGCAGCAGAAGGGCGATGACCTGCTCCATCTGCTGGAGAGGATAGATCTTGCCTTGATGAGCTGCAAAGGGCGCAATGCCAATCCATTGCTCGAAGCTCTTCTTGGGGCCGACGGCTACTGGCAACAGGTTCAGGTTGCCACCCTCTTCAGGGAAGATACTGTGGAACTGGCTGACGTCGACAGGATAGCCCAGACGTTCGAAAACCTCGGCGTAGCTCTTAAAGGGTGAGGGTAGGGGACGTAGGAGCTGATGGCGCGGAGACACCAACTGACGGCGCTGCTTACGGTGCTTCTTGATATGCTCCACCCGATATCTGCCTACATTGAAGCGGGCGCGCAGATATTCGGAGCGTAACACGTCGTGGAGGTCGGCTATCTTCGTGAACTGTTTGGCCACCAGTCGGCGATAGAGGGCGTTGAGACCTCTGAAGCCGTGATACTCGCGTTTGAGGTCGGCCTCCATGAAATTGACATTGGGTGCCAGGTCGTCGAACAGAGTACGGGCAAAAGCCTTGCTTAGGACGGTGATGCGGATGTCGGGGTACTGAGTAGCCAGCGCCCAAACCACAGGAACGGCCATCGCCACATCGCCCAGGGCAGAAAACCGGATTACCAGTATATGCTCCTTCTTCATCAACTATTACCTTTATATAATATAGGATTGGTGGAGGGGTCGTTATACATCTTCATCTGACGATAGACCTTCATATACTTACGCCCAGCCTCGATGTCTTCGAGCAGTTGGTCGATGGCCAGCGAGAGGTCGCGCTGTTGTTCCAATAAAACATCGAGCTTCGCCTGGCAGCGGGCGATATGGGCGGCCTCGGCATCTGTGCGCTCCACCTGTTCCTTCATGTGCCAGATCTTCAGGGCGAGAATGCTCAGACGGTCTATGGCCCATGCAGGACTCTCGGTATTCAGTCGAGCCTCAGGCAACACTTTCACCTCGCTATAGTGCTGACGGAACCAGGAGTCGATTTCCTCCACGAGGTCTGTACGGTCCTGATTGCTCTTGTCGATACGGCGCTTCAGGGCAAGGGCCTCCACAGGATTGATGTGCGGATCGCGAATCAGGTCCTCATAATGCCACTGAACGGTATCGATCCAGCATTTCAGATAGAGGCTGTACTCGATACTGTCTTTCGGATATGGATTACGGATGGGTGTATCGACATCATCGGTGATGTGATAGTCGGCAATCACCCGATTGAAAATTTGGTTGGCTTGTTCCGTAAATGACATACTTTTTTGATTTTATTCGGCAAAGCTACGGAAAGTTTTTGAATTATCCAACGAAAAGTCAAAGTTTTCATCTATTTTTATCTTTTTATAGAGAAAAAGAGTCAAAAAAGGCAAAATTTTTGCACACTACCCCCTGTAATGTGCAATTCGGAGTCAGTTTTTCTTAAAAAAATTTGCGTAAGTGAAAGAAAATGTGTTACTTTGCACCCGATTTCGGCAAAAGGCCGTAAAATTTTCAAGATAGCAAAATCATTATTAACATTTAAAGTATTACAATTATGTCAGAAATTGAAAGCAAAGTAAAGGCAATTATCGTAGACAAACTGGGTGTTGACGAAGCAGAAGTGAAGGCTGAGGCCAGCTTCACCAATGATCTGGGTGCAGATTCACTGGACACCGTTGAGCTGATCATGGAGTTCGAGAAGGAGTTTGGTATTTCTATTCCCGACGACAAGGCTGAGAAGATCGGTACTGTTGGTGATGCTATCGCATACATCGAGGAGAACGCAAAATAATGAAGTCATACAACATAAGGGTTGCTTCGGACTCGAAGCAACCCTTATGCTTTAATCTGAGTTTATGGAATTAAAAAGAGTAGTCGTAACAGGTCTTGGAGCGGTGACCCCAGTGGGTAATACCCCAGACGAGATGTGGAAGAATCTGATTAACGGTGTCAGCGGTGCTGCCCCCATCACACTCTTCGACACCTCCCTGTTTAAGACGAAGTTTGCATGCGAGGTCAAGAACCTCGATATCAATGACTATCTGGACCGCAAGGAGGCTCGTAAGATGGATCGCTACACGCAGTTCGCTTTGATTGCCGCCATCCAGGCCGTGAAAGATTGTGGCTGGGATCTCGAACAGATAGACAAGAACCGTATCGGTGTCGTCTATGGTGTTGGCATCGGCGGTATTAAGACCTTCGAGGATGAGGTGAAGTATTATGGTCAGCACGAGGCTGACGGTCCGAAGTTCAATCCCTTCTTCATTCCGAAGATGATTGCTGACATTGCTGCTGGTCAGATTTCGATTATGTACGGCTTCCACGGCCCCAACTATATTACGGCTTCAGCCTGTGCTTCTTCAAGCAATGCACTGGCCGATGCTTTCAACCTGATTCGTCTGGGCAAGGCTAATGCCATCGTTGCCGGAGGTGCTGAGGCTGCCGTCTGTGCTGTTGGCGTGGGTGGTTTCAATGCCATGAAGGCCCTCTCTACCCGCAACGACGAGCCAGAGAAGGCTTCTCGTCCTTTCAGCGCCAGCCGCGACGGATTCATCATGGCCGAAGGTGCAGGCTGTCTCATCCTTGAGGAGCTGGAGCACGCCAAGGCCCGTGGTGCGAAGATTTATGCAGAGATGGTTGGTGCCGGCATGAGTGCCGATGCCCATCACATCACAGCCTCTCATCCTGAGGGACTCGGAGCCAAGCTCGTGATGGAGAATGCTTTGGAGGATGCAGGCATGAAGCCTGAGGATATTGACTATATCAATGTCCACGGCACATCCACCCATGTGGGTGACATCTCCGAGGCAAAGGCCATCAAGGAGGTCTTTGGCGACGCAGCGTATAAGCTGAACATCTCGTCCACGAAGTCTATGACTGGTCACATGCTGGGTGCTGCTGGTGCCGTTGAGGCTATGGCCACCGTGCTGGCCGTGAAGAACGATATCGTTCCTCCGACAATCAACCACGAGGATGACGACCGTGATCCCGAGATCGACTACGACTTGAATTTCACCTTCAATAAAGCGCAGAAGCGCGTGGTGCGTGCCGGACTGAGCAACACTTTCGGATTCGGAGGCCATAACGCCTGCGTTGTCTTCAAGAAGTATGAGGCTTAAGGATATTATCGACCATATCAGGCTCCCTTTCCGCAAGGAGAAGGAGCTTTTTTCTTCTCTTTATGACATCATGGGGTTCTACCCCCGTCAGATCGACTACTATAAGCAGGCTCTGTTGCATAAGAGTGTGCGCCGTCGCAATGACAAGGGAAAGCCGCTGAACAATGAGCGGCTGGAGTTCTTGGGCGACGCGATTCTCGATGCAGCAGTCGGCGATATCGTCTACCGCCATTTTCAGGGCAAGCGTGAGGGATTCCTGACCACAACCCGCTCGAAGCTGGTCAGTCGTGAGACCCTCGGTAAGGTGGCCAACGAAATGGGTTTGGGTAATCTCCTGTTGTCTGCCAGCCACAGCACCTCGCACAACAGCTATGTCGAGGGCAATGCCTTAGAAGCCCTTGTCGGAGCCATCTATCTCGACCGCGGCTATGATGCCTGTCTGGAGTTCTTCGAGCGACGGATACTCGGACGTTATATCGATATGGACAAGGTGGCCTTCAAGGAAGTGAACTTCAAATCGAAGCTCTTGGAGTGGTCACAGAAGAACCGCGTGCGTCTGGAGTTCCGGATGCTCAAGCAGAAGACTGACGAGAACGGCAGTCCTATTTTCAGTTTCATGGTGCTGCTCGAAGGTCAGGAAGGTGAGAAAGGCTCTGGCTACTCCAAGAAGGAAGCCCAGCAGAATGCCTCGAAGGAAACGCTGCAGCGCCTGAAGCGCGAGCCTCAGTTTGTCGACAAGATCTTTGCCGCCAAGACTGAGCGCACAAAGATGGAAGAGGAACCCGCTATGGCCGTTCCTGACACAGAACAAGAACAGGAGTTTATCATTTCAGAAGTGAGAAGTGAGAAGTCAGAAGTGAGAGAAATGACAGAGAGCCAGAGCAAATCTCTCACCTCTCACCCCTCACCCCTCACCTCTGAAGAAGAATTCGACCTCTCCGACCTCTCCATCAAGCCAAAGGAGAAAACCCGCGAGGATATCATCGCTGAGGCCGAAGCTGCTGCCTTCGCTGAAAGTTGAAGAAGAGGACTAACTGACAGCGACCTCGGAGTAAAGCGTTGTTTTAGACCGTCTATACTGTTTGCCGACTTAAGTCAACCGATCAGCTGACTTAAGTCGGCGAATCAGTTGACTTAAGTCAGTCAATCAGTTGACGCTGTGTCAGTAGCCAAGAAAATAGTGGTGAACTGAGAAAAAATCTTAAAGTTTTGGTATTTCGCTCGAATTACACTACCTTTGCAGCCAATAATGACATTATTGCGCAGAAAAAGATGAGTCTGACTCAATTCATAGGAAAGGTGTTCGTATCTCGTCAGCGGGAACTGGAGAATCACCAAAACGGGGGTGAGGCGCTGCAGCGAGCAGTGCTGAAACATCTGTTGGAGAAAGCTAAAGACACGGAGTATGGGCGAAACCACGCCTTCAGTGCCATGAAGGACTATGATGACTTTGTCCGTCACGTACCAGTGAATACGTACGAAGAGCTGAAGGGCGACATCGACCGTATGCGTCAGGGTGAGAGCGATGTGCTCTGGCCAGGACGCGTGAAGTGGTATGCGAAATCCTCTGGTACAACGAATGATAAGTCAAAGTTCATCCCTGTCAGTCAGGAGGGTCTGCATAAGATCCACTATGCGGGTGGTCGCGACTCTGTGGCCATCTATCTGAGGAACAACCCGAAGTCGAGGATGTTCGATGGTAAGGGGCTCATCCTTGGTGGCAGCCATGCACCCAACTACAATCTGAAAGACTCATTGGTGGGCGACCTGAGTGCCATTCTCATTGAGAACATCAATCCGCTGGTGAATCTGGTACGTGTGCCGAAGAAGCAGACGGCCCTGCTCTCTGACTTTGAAGTGAAGCGTGAACGCATTGCCCAGGAGGCGATGACGAAGAACGTGACCAACCTGTCTGGTGTGCCCTCATGGATGCTCTCCGTGCTGACCTGTATGATGGAAATGACGGGTAAGACGCATCTCGAGGAGGTATGGCCCAACATCGAAGTGTTCTTCCATGGTGGTGTGGCCTTCACGCCTTACCGCGAACAGTACAAACGGCTCATCACCTCGCCTAATATGCACTACATGGAGACTTATAACGCCAGCGAGGGATTCTTCGGTATTCAGGACGATCCTAACGACAAGTCGATGCTCTTGATGCTCGACTATGGTGTGTTCTATGAGTTCATCCCGATGGATGGGGGTGATCCAGTTCCTCTTTGGGAAGTGGAGACGGGCAAGAACTACGCGATGGTGATCTCTACCTCGTGTGGTCTCTGGCGCTATGAGATAGGCGACACCATCCAGTTCACTTCGACGAACCCCTATAAGTTCATCATCTCTGGTCGCACGAAGCATTTCATCAATGCCTTTGGTGAGGAGCTGATTGTAGATAACGCAGAGCAGGGTCTGGCATATGCCTGTGAGCAGACGGGTGCAGAGGTCTCTGAATATACTGCAGCACCTGTGTTTATGGATGCGAATGCCAAGTGCCGTCACCAGTGGCTCATCGAATTCTCGAAACGTCCTGATGACCTGCAGCAGTTCGCCACGCTTCTTGACCGTCGCCTGCAGGAGATCAACAGCGACTACGAAGCCAAGCGCTATAAGGATATCACGCTGCAGCCTCTGGAGATTATCGAGGCTCGCCCCAACCTCTTTAACGACTGGCTGAAGATGCGCGGAAAGTTAGGTGGTCAGCATAAGGTGCCCCGTCTAAGTAACTCTCGTGACACCATCGAACAACTGCTCAAAATGAGAGGTGAGAAGTGAGAGGTGAGAAGTGAGAGAAATGATAAGTAAAAAGAAACAAATGTTGAAAAGAGATAGAAATAGAGATCGTATGAGGATGCTGGTGATGGCAGGAGTATTCTCTTACCTCTTACCTCTCACCTCTTACCTCTTCACATCCTGCGCCAAGATGGGCAGTCCTGACGGTGGGTGGTTCGACGATGATCCGCCAAAGGTCGTCAGGTGTGAGCCTGCAGACCAGAGCGTGAACGTCACACAGAAAAAGATCACCATCTATTTCGACGAGTTCATCAAGCTGGAGGATGCCACGAACAAAGTGATTATCTCCCCTCCCCAATTGGAGATGGCAGAGATCAAGGACGCAGGCAAGAAGGTGGTGGTTGAATTACAGGACTCCCTGAAACCTAACACCACCTACACCATCGACTTCAGCGATGCCATCAGCGACAACAACGAGGGCAATCCCCTCGGATCGTATGCCTATACCTTCTCCACTGGCGAGAAGATCGACACTTTCGAAGTGGCGGGTTATGTGCTCGACGCCTCGAACCTGGAGCCCATCAAGGGCATCATGGTGGGTCTCTACGACGACTTGGCAGACTCTGCTTTCAAGACCAAACCCATGCTGCGTGTGGCCCGTACAGACAGTCGCGGACACTTCGTGGTGAAGGGTGTAGCCCCAGGCACCTATCGTGCCTATGCCCTGCAGGATATGGACAACGACTTCAAGTTCGGACAGCGTGCCGAGATGCTCGCTTTCTCTCATGATACCTTCGAACCCTCGTCGAAACCAGATACACGTATCGACACCATCTGGCGCGACTCTCTCCATATCGATGCCATGCGCCCTGTACCCTATACGCACTTCCTGCCAGACGATATTGTGCTTAAGGCCTTTACCCATGAGCAGACGGACCGTTACCTGGTCAAGACAGAGCGTGTAGATGCGGAGAAGATGACTATGTGCTTCACTTACGGACATCCGGAATTGCCCATCATCAAAGGTCTGAATTTCGAGGCCGACAGCGCCTTCGTCATCGAGACGGGTGAGAAGCAGGACACCATCCACTACTGGTTGCGCGATACGGCCCTCGTGAATCAGGACACCCTCCGCATGGAAGTAACCTATATGATGACTGACACCTTGGGGAATCTCGTCAGCCAGACGGATACACTCGAAGTCCTGGCAAAGACACCCTACGAGAAACGGATGAAGGAGAAGGCCAAGGAGATCGAGAAGTGGGAGAAGGAACAGGAGAAGAAACGAAAGCGCGACCAACCCTATGACTCCATCTACCCCGTCAAACCGTTGATGCCCAAGATCACCATTCCCTCGGCAATGACGCCCGATGAGAAGGTGACCGTCGAGATGCCGACACCCTTGGTGCGCTGCGACACATCGGCCGTACACCTCTATTCACAGATCGACAGTCTGTGGTATGAGGCTGCCTGCGAGATGAAACCCGTTCCAGGCACCATCCGACAGTTTGAGATCACAGCCGACTGGCGGGTGGACACGGAGTATAGTTTGGAAATCGATTCCGCCGCCTTTGAGGACATCTACGGCTTGGTGTCGGATATATATAAACAAGGCATCAAAACGAAGAGCCTTGACGATCTGGGTACGCTGATGATGAAGATCAGCGGCGTGAGCGACACCCTGCCGCTGCGTGTACAGTTACTCAACAAGTCAGGTGCTTTCGTGAAGGACGTAATGGCATCGAAAGGTGTGGCCAAGTTCAACTACGTGATGCCAGGCCAGTATTATATCTGTGCGTTTATCGACAGGAACGGCAATGGTGTATGGGACACGGGCAACTACGATCAAGACCTGCAGCCCGAGGAGGTGTATTACTATTCCAAGGAGGTGGAGTGTAAGGAGAAATGGGACATCACCCAGTCGTGGAACCTCACAGCTACCCCTCTCTATCAGCAAAAGCCTCAGGCCATCACGAAGCAGAAGCCCGATGCCCAGAAGAAGTTGAAGAACCGCAATGCCGAACGTGCCAAGAAACTCGGCATCGTTTACAATAGGGATAAAAACGTCAAATCAGATAAAAAAGCAAACAAATGAAGACAAGAACCATAGTGCTGACATTTTTAATGGCAGCCTCTTACCTCTTACCTCTCACCTCTCACAACTGTTATGCACAGTGTGGCATCGATAACACAGCATTCAAGAGTGGGGAAGAGCTCGACTATGACCTTTACTTCAACTGGAAGTTCATCTGGATGAAAGTTGGCTCGGCCTCGATGGATACAAAGATGGAGAAGTTTGAAGGCAAGGATGCCTGGAAGTCATACCTCATCACACGCGGCAACTCGAAGCTCGACAAGTTCTTCGTCATGCGTGACACCCTGCTCTCCTACTGCAACCCCGATCTCTCGCCACTCTACTTCCGCAAGGGGGCACTCGAGGGGGATCGCTACTATGTGGACGAGATATGGTACAGTTATCCCAACGGCAACTGTCAGCTGAAGAAGCATCGTATAGACTCTGACGGCGAACAACACTGGAAGACCTCCACCTATAAGGCCTGTATCTACGACATGATGTCCATCTTCCTTCGGGCCCGTAACTTCGATGCCGCGAAGATCAAGAAGGGCGAGGTCATCCCCATGCCCATCAGCGATGCGCGACGCCTGAACAACTCCTGGCTCGAGTTCCGTGGCAAGGAGAATTTCAAGATGAACGACACGAAAGAGAAGTTCCGCTGCCTGGTGTTTTCGTTCTATGAGCGCGAAGACGGCAAGAGCAAGGAGTTGGTACGTTTCTATATCACAGACGACCAGAACCATATACCAGTACGCCTCGACATGTTCCTTTCATTCGGAAGTGCCAAGGCGTACCTGAAGTCGTATAAGGGTGTCCGCAGTCCGATGACTGCAAAGATTAAATAAGAATCCCTCCCCCAAAGGGGAGGAGGGCCTGCGGGCTTTAATTCCTATTTTTTTCGAAAGCCTCGATTTTGTTGAGATAGTACTGACGGAGGTCCTGCCACTTGTAGTAGGGCCAGTTGTCTGTCTCTGTGGGCAGATAGGTCTCACGCTCGTTCAGCAGGGCCTTCACGAGGATGTCGCCAGCCTTGCCCTTCTTCGGACGGTAGAACACCAGCTGGATGTTGCAGCCCATGGGGAAGATGCGATAGTTGCGCCAGTAAGTATCCAGTTCGTCGAGGTTCTCCACAGCCATACCACAGTTGTCGAGCTCCAGCAGACAGGCCAGGGGCATCACGCACACCTCATGGCCGAAACGCAGGGTGGCCTGTGTCTGGGTGACGGTATCGGCAGTCTCGATGATATTCTTCAGGAGGTTCAGCTGGCTGAACGGCATCTTCGTGCCAGAGACGGGAGAAGCACCATAATCGAGGTACCAGCCCACATTGCGGATGCGCCACTGGTCATAGACTTCATCGTCAGTAAAGAGTGACAGCAGTTCGATGTCCGTATCATGGCTCTGCATGTTCGCAGCCACGTCAAAGAGTCGGCGCATAAAGTCACCAGCCGCCACATTGTCATATACCCATTGCTGGTCGTTGAAGAGCTGTTTCATCAGACGCTCCGGATGGGTGTATTTCTGTGAGTACTCTGCCACCTCTCTGTCGCCAGTCTTTCCCTGTTCCTTCACAACCCCCTCCCAGGGCTGGTTCAGGTAGTACTGCAGGCTCTCACTCACGTCGTTGTGTATCTGGGCTGTGGGGTTGGCGGCGGCCAGCTCCTCACACTCGGCAATCATCGAGAGGATACAACGGATGACGACGGTACTACGGGCGTCGATCTTCACATTGGGGGTCTTGAAGATCTCGGGGAAGTGCTGCGCCATACGCTTGCCGATACCATGGTGCTGACGCTCGCCGACGGTCGTCAGGTCGCCCAGACGCTTCACCGTCGTGGGATGGAAGGCCTCCAGCGCCTTCAGCGTCTCCTCGCCCAGCGCTGTCAGTTTTCCTGCCTCACGGGCGTTCTTAAGCGTGTTCATGGGCATGGTGTAGTCTCTATCCACAATCAGCCAACGCGAGCCGTGACGGCCATAATGTGTCATGTAGTAGGGTTCGTAGCCCTTAGGGGCAGGTGTCAGCGCCTTGTCCGTCAGCTGACGGTCGTAGTCCAGATAGTTACTACCCGCCAGGTAACGGTTGGCGGCAATCTCGTCTTTGGCAGAAGTCTCAAACACGGGAGCCTTCTGTGCCTGTGCGGCCATCGAGCAGGCAATGGCCATCATCAATAATTGTCTTTTCATTTTGTATATTTGTAGCAAACATCAGATATTCGGAGTATCCCAGATCTTGGTCTTAGAGCAGGCGGTACCTACTTGCTGGTTGCCAATCTTCAGGAGGAAGTCGCCCTCTTCGAGCGTCCATTTACCATCGGCACCCACGAAAGCGAGGCTCTTGGCTGGCAGCTGGAAGGTGACGGTCTTGGTCTCGCCTGCTTCAAGGGAGATCTTTGTGAAGTCGCGCAGGCGCTTGTTGTCTGGCACGATGCTGGCGATGAGATCGCTGGAGTAGAGCAGCACAGCCTCCTTGCCAGCACGACTGCCTGTATTCTTCACATCGACGCTGACGGTGAGGATATCGTCAGCCGTGAATGAGGCCTTGTCGACCTTCAGGTTAGCGTATTCGAAGGTGGTGTAGCTGAGGCCATAGCCGAAGGGCCACTGGAGCGACACCTTGGCATCGTAGTTATAGGCGCCTTCCATCGTGCCCACCTCTTCGCTCACCTTATAGTCGTAGGTGTTCAGCGAGTTGATCTCTCGCGGATAGGTGTAAGGCATCTTGGCGGAGAAGTTCGTCTCGCCAGCCAGCAGGTTGGCAAGGGCATCGGCGCCGTAGTTGCCTGGGATGAAGATGTCGACCACGGCTTTGGCGAGGGGCTCGATATCAGCGATGAGGCGCGGACGGCCTTCGTTGAGCACGAGGATGATGGGCTTACCCGTCTTGGCGAGGGCCTTCACGAGGTTGCGCTGGTTCTCGCTGAGCCAGAGGTCCGTGAGGTTGCCTGGAGTCTCGGTATAGGAGTTCTCGCCGATGGCAGCGATGATGATATCTGCCTGGGCAGCAGCAGCGACAGCCTTGTCGATCTCTGGGGCGTTCTCGTCGTAATAGGCACCGTTCTCATTGTAGGTCACACCCTGCTCGAGGATGATGTTCTCCTTGCCGTATTTGTTGCAGAGAGCCTCGTAGATGGTGTTGTATTTCTCAGAGAGGTTCTCGGCTCTCGAGCCCTGCCAGGTGTAGCTCCAGCCACCATGCAGACAGCGCATCTGGTTGGCGTTGGGACCTGTGAGGAGGATTTTTTTAGAGGTGAGAGGTGAGGGGTGAGAGGTGAGAGATGTGTTAAGAGGCAGGATACCACCCTCGTTCTTGAGGAGGACGATGGACTCCTCGGCGGCGCGGAGAGAGGCGGCAGCGAACTCGTCGGAGCCGAATTTCTCGAAGCCCTTGCCGCCAGTGGTTGGCTCTTCGAAGAGGCCAAGGCGATACTTGGCGCGGAGGATACGACGCACAGCATCGTCAATACGGGCCATGGAAACCTTACCCTCGTTGACGAGCTCCTTCAATAGGATGCAGAACTCAACGCTGTAGGGATCCATCGACATGTCGATACCTGCGTTGATGGCGATGCGGATGGCGTCTTTCTTATCCTTGGCCACCTTCTCACGAGAGAACAGATTATTGATATCGGCCCAGTCAGTCACCAGGAAACCGTCCCACTGGAGGTCTTCCTTCAGCCACTTCGTCAGATACTCATAGCTGGCATGAACAGGCACGCCATTGATAGAGGCCGAGTTGACCATCATCGTCAGCGTACCAGCGAGGGCAGCCTGCTTGAAGGGCTCGAAATACTTCTCACGGATCATCTGCGGCGAGAGATAGGCTGGCGTACGGTCCTTACCAGACCAAGGGGCACCGTAGGCGAAGTAGTGCTTCGTGCTGGTTCCCACATGGTAACGGTCGATGTGGTTGGGATCGTCGCCCTGATAACCCTTGATCTCTGCCACGACCATCTTCGAGTTGACGATGGCATCCTCGCCGAAGCTCTCCCAGACACGAGGCCAGCGGGGGTCGCGACTCAGGTCCACCACAGGGTTATACACCCACGGACAGCCAGCAGCACGGCTCTCATAGGCCGTGATCTCTGCACCCATACGGGCCAGTTCGGTGTTGAACGTCGCACCCAGGTTGATGGGTTGTGGGAAGAGCGTGCCACCTATCGTATAGGTGACGCCATGGTTGTGGTCGAGGCCGTAGATGTCAGGGATGCCGAGGTGTTTCATCGACTTCTCCTGGATCACGCGCATCCACTGCAGCCACTGGTCGACGGTTGCTGCTGAGGAGCCAGGGGCGTTGAGGATCGAGCCCACCTTCCACTTCGAGATGAGGGTGTCGAGCATGGCCTCGTTGAGCTTCCAGACGCGCTTGGTCTCGCCTTGGTAGATGTCGACAGGGTAGGCACCCAGCTTGTCGATAATCTCCTGGTCTGTCATCTTCAGCATGGTTTCCACCTCCTCAGTCGATCTGCCATACTGCTGGAGTACGGACCTTACTTTCTCACGGTCTACCTTGGCGTTCTCGACCGTCATCTTGCCAATGATGTCGAGGTTCAGCTCGAGCATCTGTCCGATCTTCTCGTCGAGCGTCATCTTCGAGAGGGTCTTCTCAACCTTCGCCTCCAGCTTCGCATCACGAGGGATAGCCGTCTGGGCCTGTGCTGTCATTGCTGCCAGTGCCAGCCCACATGCAATCATCAGTTTTCTCATAAGTTTGTCTTGTTTACATTAATAATAAGTATCTTCGTGGTCGCAAATTTACATATAATTTCTGAAACGGCCAAATTTCGCCGCTAAAAACTACTTGCAACAGAATGACAACACCTGTCTTTGCTCCAGCCAGCCTTCCAGACGGTCGTTGATATGTACGGGGCCCACGCCAGCGGGAGTGCCTGTGTAGAGCAGGTCGCCTGTCTTCAGGGTGAAGAACCGTGAGATATAGGCGATGATTTCGTCCACGCGGTAGAGCATGTCTGAGGTACAACCCTCCTGAACGGTCTTTCCGTTGATCTCGAGATGGAAATGGATGCCTTGGATATCCAGGAACTTCTCCTTGGGAATCCACTCGCCGATGGCTGCTGAGCCGTCGAAGCCCTTGCAGATAGTCCAGGGCTGTCCTGCCTCGGAGGCTTTCTTCTGGAGGTCGCGGGCTGTGAAGTCGATGCCGAGGGTGACGGCGTCGTAATAGCGATGTGCGAACCGTTCGGAGATGTTCTTCCCCAGGCGACTGATGCGTACTACCATTTCTGCCTCGTAGTCGATGCGGCCGAGGTGGTCAGGGATGAAGAAAGGTTTCCCTTGATTGAGTATCGCGGAGTCGGCCTTCGTGAAGATCACGGGCTCGTCAGGGCGTTTCAGCGTCCCGTGCAATTCCTGGTTATGGGCGGCATAATTCATGCCAATAGCGAAAATCTTCATATCACTTGCATATTTGGAGGCAAAGATACGAAAAAAATCGGCACTGCACAAGCAATGCCGATTCTTTTTTGTATATGGACTGATGATTAGTCTGCGACGAGCGTGAAACGCTTGAAGGCGACGATCTTCAGATCCTTGTCCTGCTTGGCGAGCCACTGGGCAACAGTAGCCTTGTCGCCGTCGCCGAACTGGAACTCCTGGTCAACCAGGCAGCTCTCCTTCAGGAACTTCTGAACACGACCCTTGGCAATGTTCTCGATCATAGGCATCTTCAGCTGAGCCTCACCCTCGACCTTTGCCTCGGCAATGATCTTACGGGCCTCGTCAGCCTGAGCCTGTGTGAGCCAGCCCTTAGCCATGTTGCTCTCGATATGATCCTCAGAGTCAACGAGGTTGGGGTTGATGCCAGCCTTCTTAATCTTCATCTCCACGAACTTCTCAACCTGCTCCAGCTTGGTCTTCTCGAAAGAGGTCTTGTACTCCTCGTCGAGAATCTTCTGGTCAACGCTCTGAGCGTCGAGAGCCACGGGCTTCATGGCAGCCACCTGCATGGCCACGAGGTGACCCTGCTCAGCAGCGGGCTTGTTGGTCTGGACCATGGTGCACAGGGTGTGCTTACCCATGTGGTCGTAAACCTCCACGTTGTCACCCTCGAGAGTCAGGTAGCCGTCGAGCTCCATCTTCTCACCAGTGATACCTGAACGCTGTGTGACAGCCTCCTGAGCGGTCTGACCGTTGATGTCGAGAGCCTTAACAGCCTCGAGGTCAGCAGCCTTGGCGGCGATGGCAGCGTCGAGGATGCTCTGTGTCAGAGCGATGAAGTCGGCACCGTTGGCCACGAAGTCGGTCTCGCACTTCAGGGCGAGCATGGCAGCGAAACCATCCACCTTCTTTACGAGTACACAACCATTGGATGTCTCACGGTCGCTACGCTTGGCAGCGATAGCCAGGCCACGCTCACGGAGCAGTTCCTTAGCCTTGTCGAAGTCACCCTCAGCCTCAGTCAGAGCCTTCTTCACGTCAGCCAGACCAGCGCCAGTCATAGCGCGAAGCTTCTTGATATCGTCAATTGAAATTGCCATATTTTTACTTTTTTACCTTTTTACTTTTTTACCTTTATGAATTACTCTGCTGCGGGAGCCTCTTCCTCTGCGGGAGCAGCAGCCTCCTCAGCAACAGGAGCCTCAGCGGCGGGAGCAGCCTCCTTGCGAGACTTACGGGCAGCGCGCTTGGGCTTCACTTCCTCAGCGTCAACCTCAGCCTGAGCGTCAGCAGCCTTCTCGTCGGCCTTCTCAGCCTTGCGCTCCTCGATACCCTCAGCGATAGCGCTGCAGCAAGCGTTGAGAATGATCTCCACGCTGTCCTTGGCGTCGTCATTGGCGGGAATCACGAAATCGATGTTGTTGGGGTCAGAGTTGGTATCAACGATACCGAACACGGGGATACCCAGACGGTTGGCCTCACGGACGGCGATCTGCTCCTTCAGCACGTCGACTACGAAGAGTGCGCTTGGCAGACGGGTCAGGTCGGCGATAGAACCGAGGTTCTTCTCCAGCTTGGCACGCTGACGGGTAACCTGCAGCAACTCACGCTTGGAGAGGTTGGAGTATGTTCCGTCGGCCATCAGACGGTCGATGTTAGCCATCTTCTTAACGGCCTTGCGGATGGTGGGGAAGTTGGTGAGCATGCCACCGGGCCAGCGCTCGATAACGTAAGGCATGCCAATGCTGGCGGCCTTCTCGGCAATCACTTCCTTGGTCTGTTTTTTAGTAGCGACAAACAGAATCTTCTTGCCACTCTTGGCAATCTGCTTCAAGGCATCGGCAGCCTCGTCGATCTTGACGGCTGTCTTGTGCAAGTCGATAATGTGGATACCATTACGCTCGGTATAGATGTAGGGAGCCATGGCGGGGTTCCACTTACGCTTCAGGTGGCCGAAGTGACAGCCAGCCTGCAGCAACTGATCAAAATTTGTTCTTGACATTTTTACTTTCTTTTAATTGTTTACTTTCTTTTTTAATTCTTTGTCCAGAATCAATCGAAGGGTAATTGACTTTTCAAGTCCCAGCGATTTAGATACTAAACTGTTCAGTTTCCAATCTCAATTGACCAATGGTAAATTGTCCAATTGTAAATCAGATTAACGCTTACTGAACTGGAAGCGACGGCGTGCCTTCGGCTGGCCCGGCTTCTTACGCTCTACCTCACGGCTGTCACGTGTCAGGAAACCAGCGTCCTTCAGCTTCTTCTTGTCTTCTTCGTTGATCTTCACCAAAGCGCGTGCGATAGCGAGACGGAGTGCCTGGCTCTGGCCAGTGAAACCACCACCATCGAGGTTCACCTTGATGTCGTACTTCTCAGCTACTTCGAGCAGGTTCAGTGGCTGCTTAACCACATACTGCAGGATAGCTGAAGGGAAATATACCTCTAAATCCTTCTTGTTGATCGTAATCTTACCAGTACCCTCAGAAACATATACGCGGGCAACTGAGCTCTTGCGACGACCTATTGCGTTAATTACTTCCATCTTTCCTTATTATTTATACTGGTTAATATCAATAGTCTTTGGCTGCTGAGCGGCATGGGGATGCTCGGTACCTTCGTAGATGTAGAGGTTGTTCAGCAGGCTGCGTCCGAGGGGACCCTTCGGCAGCATACCCTTCACGGCGTGGCGGAGGAACTTTTCAACACCACCGTTGCGCTTGCGAAGCTCAGCGGGAGTCTGGAAGCGCTGGCCACCAGGATAGCCTGTGTAGCGGGTGTAGACCTTGTCAGTCTCTTTCTTACCAGTGAATACCACCTTATCGGCATTGATAAGGATAACGTTGTCACCGCAGTCAACGTGCGGCGTGAAAGTTGGCTTGTACTTTCCGCGGATCAGCTTGGCTACCTTCGAAGCGAGACGACCCACCACCTGATCGGTGGCGTCGATCACTACCCACTCCTTCTTTGCTGTTTCCTTGTTCACGGAAAGAGTCTTGTAACTTAAAGTGTTCATTTCGTTTAATTTTACTACTAAAAAACAGTTTTACTTATTTATTAATGTACGCACATAAACCCACATCCGAGAGTCTAAACCCGGCTGCAAGTCTAACGAACGTCCCCTTCGGGATAATTCCCTCTGGGCTTTCTGGACTGACGATTCACGAACCACTGCGCCCGGCCAAAGACGCCGCTATTCACACTTCAATCCCGGGGATTCTAAGTCTCTCCCCAATAATCGGACTGCAAAGGTACACCTTTTTATTAATTTAGGCATGCCTTTGCAGTCTGGCAACTGTAAGTTTTATGATTATTTAACGATTAAAGCAACAACTGATGGCCTAAGTCCTTCTCTTGGCAGATGGCGACGATCTGATGGATGATGCTGTCCATGATGGGCTCGGGCTCAAAGTCGATATGAGCGTCCTGCTCGTAAAGGCCAGCATCGGTAAATGCGGCCATCTTTGCTTCTATATTTCTCATTTCGATTGCAAAGGTACATATTTTTTTGTTCTTTTGTTCTTTTGTCCAGAAAAAAGATTATCTTTGCACCGTCAAGATGAATAACGAGACCATACAACTCAGGAATCTGAGCATCGGCTACCAGACGCGTCATGGCGTGAAGATGGTGGCCGAAGGTATCAGCGGCAGCATCCTCAGCGGCCAGCTTACCTGTCTGTTGGGTTCCAACGGTGTGGGCAAGTCTACACTGCTGCGTACCCTCTCTGCCTTTCAGCCAAAGACGGGGGGAGAGGTGTTGTTCCGAGGAGTGAGGAGTGAGGAGAGTGGAGTGAGAAATGACGATCAGGAAGTGAGGGAAATCTCTACGCTGAGCGACAAGGAGCTGAGTCGGATGATTGGCGTGGTGCTGACGGAGAAACCTGACGTGAGGAATATGGCGGTGCGCGAACTCGTCAGCCTCGGACGTTCTCCCTATACCGGCTTCTGGGGGCGTTATTCGAAAGACGACCTGCGTGTGGTGGACGAGTCCATCGCCCTGGTGGGCATCGAAGCACTGAGTCTGCGCATGGTCCACACGCTGAGCGACGGTGAGCGACAGAAGGTGATGATAGCCAAGGCCCTGGCCCAGCAGACACCTGTCATCTTCCTCGACGAGCCCACCGCCTTTCTCGACTACCCCAGCAAAGTGGAGATGTTGCAATTGCTGCGTCGCATCAGTCGTGAGGCGGAGAAGACCATCTTCCTCTCTACCCACGATGTGGAATTGGCGCTGCAGTTGGCTGACACCATTTGGCTGATGACGAAATCTCGAGGAGTGAGAAATGAGGAGGGTGGAGTGAAGATCGGATCGCCCAAGGATTTGGCCGAAAGCGGAGAGTTGAGCCGCTTCATTGAGCGAAAGGACATTGTCTTCGACAAGGAGACATTATCGATAAAGGTGAAAAGGTTATGATATTCGGACACGGAGATGACGCCTGGCAATACGGCGAAAAGATTAAGATGGATTTCAGTTCCAACGTTTACTTTGGGGCTGACCTGACGGCATTGAAAGACCACCTGATGGGGCGATTCGATGTCGTGGCCCATTATCCTGAGCCAGAGGCCACCAGTCTGGAAGCCATGATTGCTGAAAGCCTGGGCGTGCCGACAGATACCATTATGGTCACCAGCGGCGCCACAGAGGCCATCTATCTGATTGCTCAGCTCTACCGCGGATGGGGATCCATCATTCCGCAGCCCACCTTCACAGAATACGAGGATGCCTGTCGCACCTACGGACATCTGTTGTCGTATAATGCCGACGACGAGTTGGAGGTGATGCCAGAAGACAGGCTCTACTGGCTCTGTAACCCCAACAACCCCACTGGCAACGTGGTGAACAAACTGCTCATCACCCACATCATCCGTCAGAACCCACGATTCCTCTATGTCGTGGACCAGTCGTATGCCGACTATACCCTTGCGCCGATGATCCAGCCCAAGGACCTGACGGACTGCTATAACGTCATGCTTCTCCACTCGCTGTCGAAGAAATATTGTGTGCCTGGCCTAAGGTTAGGCTATGTCTTCGCCTCGCCCATCATTATAGACCGTCTGCGGCAGATACGACAGCCCTGGACAGTGAATGCCCTGGCCATAGAAGCCGGCAAATATCTGGTTGAGAACGATCCTCAGATGATCCCAGACCTTGAGAACTATCTGCAGGAAGCTAAACGGCTGCACCAACAGTTATCAGCCGTCAGAGGACTGATGGTGATGGACACCAGCACGCACTTCATGCTGGTGAATCTCGATCATGGGAACACGCCAGAACTGAAACGATGGCTGATAGAGCACCACGGCATACTCATCCGCGATGCCTCGAACTTCCGAGGACTCGACAATCATTGTTTCCGCGTCACAGCCCGTACACCAGAGGAAGACGACCAGTTGGTGGAGGCCATCAAGGGGTATCTGAAGTCTCTTGACCACTGACTTCCGCCTTCTGTCTCTTGATGACATATCGTTGATAATATGTCAGCAGCAGCGTGGTCATCGGCAGCGCGATAATCATGCCCAGCACCCCTAACAGCGATCCCCATATCGACAGCGACAAGAGGATGATGGCCGAGTTGAGGCCCGTCACCTTACCCATGATCTTGGGGGTGAGGAATGTGTCTTGAATCAGCTGTACGACGGCAAACACAACGAGCGCCATGAACAACACGATCCAGAAGTTCTCACCTGTATCGGCAGCCTTGACGATGGCCAGCAGGATGGTGGGTATGAAGCCGACCAGCTGCAGGTAAGGCACCATGTTCAGAAGGCCGATAAACAGGCCTAGGCCAATGGCCATGGGGAAGTCGATGATAATAAAGCCGATACAGAACAGAATGCCGACACAAAAAGCGACTAAGGCCTGACCACGGAAATACTTGTTCATACCATCCTCCACATCACTCATCAGCTGTACGGCGAACTGCCTATACTGGGCAGGCAGCAGATTGGGCCAGCCGCTGCAGATCTTCTCATAGTCGAGCAGGATGAAAAGGGTATATAGTATCATCATCGTCATCGAGAGGATACCAGTGACCACATTTAACGACTGCACGATGACTTCCCACACCTTGGGTACTGCCGCCTTGACGCCTTCGAGGAAGCCCTGGTGGGTGACGATACCCTTAATATCGTCGATAGTGAGGTGTTCACGCAGGAACCGTTGGATGGTATCAGGGATGTTGCTGAACGTGGACGATTGTGAGAGATAGTCGACTAAGAGGTCCTTGACATGGATGCCCTCCTCAATCATCGGGGGCACAACTAGGAAGAAGAGACCTGTGAGCAGACCGCCTACGACGATGAAGGCACTCAGGATGCCAAAGATGCGATACTTCATACGACAGCGGTACTGGAAGAACTTGACCATCGGGAACAAGATGTAGGCGATGAGCCAGGCCAGGAAGAACGGCGTGAGCACGCTGCTCAGACGATTGAGCAGCATGATGATGCCCACCACGATGATGGCCCCTATCAGGCCACGCACAAAGGTATCGAAGGTGATCTTTTGACGTTCCATAGATTAGTCCTCCAGTCCGCTAAGACTTCGTGCAAGCCACACATCCATCTTACCTGCACCACGGTGGTTCCAGGCGTAATAGGGGATGAGTTTCACAGAGACGTCCTTCGCAGCGATACGTCCGTCACGATCCACGTGTACATCCTGTGCCTGGGCAGCGATGGCCGTCACGTCGAAGTATTTGTTGTTACCCTCCGTATTCAGGATGGAATAGGCAGGTATGACTTCAAACTTCGGTTGACGGGGCAGGAGCAGATGATGGGGGTTGACACCCTCGTTATCAGCCCACTCGGCACAGTACACCAGCGGTCCGCGCTCCACTGCCACACGACCACGGTCGTCAGCCACACGGGGATTGGCAACCACCGTACGGACAGGCATGTCGAAATGGATGCTCACCAGGTCGCCCTTCTTCCAATTACGGTTGATGACGAGGTAGCCGTTCTCCAGCGCGCCATCCACCCGCTGACCGTTGACGCTCACTTCATAGGTACTGAAGATGTCGTCGCTAAAGGAATAGAGGTCGCTGGGCACCACCTGATTCAGCACCCAACCAGGAATACGGATCAGCATGTTAAAGGTCTTGGCCTTGTTCTTCAGCACCTTGATGCTGATATCGCCATCCCAAGGGTAGTTGGTTGTCTCTTCCAGCGTCACGTCCTTGCCATTCACCTGGATGGTGGCAGTGTTGGCAGCAAAGAGGTTCACGTAGAGGTTGTTGTCCCTGACACCATAGACATATCCTGGCATCGAGGGGATGAAGCGACAGAGGTTCGAGGGACAGCAGGCACAACCGAACCACGGCTGGCGCGTCATCGTGTTATCGGCATTGAAACGGTAGTGGCCGTCGCTCGATAGGGGGTTGGGGTAGAAGAACTTGCCACCGTCGATGCTCATGCCGCTGATTACACCATTATATAAGGTACGCTCGAGGCAGTCGATGAATTTCGCATTGCCATGCAACAGGAACATGCGCTCGAAGAGATACACCATCGAGATGGCGGCACAGGTCTCGTTGTAGGCTGTCAGGTTCGGCAGTTCATAGTCGGCTCCGAAGGCCTCGCCCTGGTGGCGTGCTCCGACGCCTCCTGTCAGGTAGTACTTACGGCCAACGATGTTCTCATAGATCGTGTCGATGGCCTTGATATATGAGGAATCACCCAGCAGGGCTGCCACGTCGGCCATGCCGGCATACATATAGCCAGCACGTACAGCATGCCCCCAGGCCTCCGTCTGTTCCACTACGGGTTTGTCACTCTGTGAATATAGGTCTCTACGACCCGTCTTGCCTCGGAAGTCGAGTAGGAACTTAGCTTCATCTAAATATTGCTTCTCGCCTGTGATGACATACAATCTGGCGAGAGCCATCTCTGCAATTTGATGACCTGGCACTATGCAGGCCTGACCAGCATTGGGGCCCACCTCCTTAATCACGCAGTCGGCATAACGCTTGGCGATGTTGAGGAACTTTGTGGAACCTGTGGCTTGATAATGTGCACAGGCGGCATCCACCATGTGGCCGAGGTTATACAGTTCGTGGCTCAGGAAGTCTTCCGTCTCCCAGCGCTTCTTGCCTGCCCACTGATGGGGGTGTGCGGGATTGATGGTACGGGCCGTGTAGAGATAGCCGTCAGGCTCCTGGGCAGCTGCTACGACATCGA
>JAEETC010000208.1 GCA_016286585.1 Prevotella sp.
CCCATGATGCTGCCCGTCTATGATGGTGATGGCCATATCGTCGACGTTCAACTCTATTATGGTGAGTCCTATGCCCACCAGATGCTCAGGTATAGTTCTGAATACGCTACGCTGGTATGATTGAAGAACAAATCAAAGATATCAAACGGTCGTTCCGTCAGATGATGGACGGTGCCGTGGCGCAGTCGATGCGTGATAAGGGTGTCGACTACCATTTGAACTGGGGTGCCACCTTACCGCGACTCCGTGCAAAAGCCGATGAAATCGGCCCCAATTACGATCTGGCCGTTGCCTTATGGAAAGAGAACGTGCGCGAGTGTAAGATCCTGGCCACGATGATCATGCCGCCCAAAGAGGTGTTGCCCGAAGTCATCGACATCTGGATGGAACAGACACCCACGCAGGAGATCGCTGAACAGGCGGCCTTCAACCTGTATCAGTATCTGCCCTTTGCCCCTGAGAAAGCCTACACGTGGATAGCCTATGATAAGCCACTCTTTCAACTCTGTGGCTTCCATATCCTCACGCGTCTCTTTATGAACGGTCAGGAACCCAACGAACGGGGCATCAACGAATTCATCGATCAGGCGTTAGTGGCCTTACAAGGCGACAGTCTGCCCGTGAGAAAGGCGGCCATGTCCAGTCTGCAGCGCTTTGCTGAGCTCGGTCTCGTTTATGAGCGGATAGCCAAAAGCGCATTAAAACAGGCTAATTTAGATTTTTTATAGATAAAACTCTCTTCTGTCTCCTTGAAAATATGTACCTTTGTGCGGTTTTCAAGAAAATGACAGTCCAACGATGGCTATTTCTAACAAGGAAAGTGTAATCAGTGCCGTTGAGCGAATACTGGATAACTATCTTGAGATGAACAATCATCGCAAGACCCTTGAGCGCTATACCATCCTCAGGGCCGTGTATAGCACACATGGCCATTTTACGTTGGAAGAGCTGAGCGACAAACTGGTTCAGGACATGAATTTCCACGTCAGCCGGGCCACGCTCTATAACACCTTGAACCTGTTTATGGCCCTGCGACTGGTGATCCGTCACCGTTTTCAGGGATCCACGAAGTATGAGGCCTGTTACGATAACAACAGCCATTGCCATCAGATCTGTACGATGTGCGGCAAGGTGACGGAGGTGAAGTCTTCGGAGATCATCACGGCTGTCGAGAATATGCCGACGAAACGCTTCCGTAAGGATGGCTTCACACTCTACGTGTACGGGGTGTGCAGCACTTGTCAGGCGAGGGTAACCAAACGCAAGAAACAAGAGAAGACAATAAAAACAAACAAATAGGTTTTATGAACAAAGGAAAAGTTGATGTCCTGTTGGGTTTGCAATGGGGCGATGAGGGAAAAGGAAAGGTGGTCGATGTGCTGACCCCGAAGTATGATGTGGTGGCTCGTTTCCAGGGCGGACCTAATGCCGGCCATACGCTGGAGTTCAAAGGGCAGAAGTATGTCCTGCGCTCGATCCCGTCGGGTATCTTCCAGGGGGGCAAGGTGAACATCATCGGTAATGGTGTCGTGCTGGCTCCTGACCTGTTTATGGACGAAGCCAAGGCTCTGGAAGCCAGCGGTCATGACCTGCATGCCCGTCTGCACATCTCGAAGAAGGCTCATCTCATCATGCCCACCCATCGTATACTCGATGCCGCCTACGAAGCTCAGAAGGGCAAGAACAAGGTTGGCACCACCGGCAAGGGTATTGGTCCTACTTATACCGATAAAATCAGTCGTAATGGTCTGCGTGTAGGTGATATTCTCGAGAACTTCCCTGAGAAGTACGCCAAGGCCAAGGCCCGTCACGATGCCATCCTGAAGTCCCTGAACTTCGACTATGATATCACCGAGGTGGAGAAGAAGTGGATGGAGGGCGTCGAGTACCTGCGTCAGTTCCCCATCGTTGACTCTGAGCATGAGATCAACAACATCCTCCGTGAAGGCAAGAGCGTGCTTTGCGAGGGTGCCCAGGGCACGATGCTCGACATTGACTTCGGCAGCTATCCTTTCGTGACCTCCTCTAACACCATCTGTGCCGGTGCCTGCACGGGCCTGGGTATCGGTCCCAACAAGATTGGCGATGTCTATGGCATCATGAAGGCTTACTGCACCCGTGTCGGTGCCGGACCCTTCCCCACGGAGTTGTTCGATGAAACGGGCAAGAAGATTCGCGATCTTGGTCATGAATACGGAGCCGTCACAGGCCGTGAGCGCCGTTGTGGATGGATTGACCTTGTGGCTCTGAAGTACTCTATCATGGTGAATGGTGTCACCCAGCTCATTATGATGAAGAGCGACGTGCTTGACGGCTTCGATACCATCAAGGCCTGCGTAGCTTATAAGCAGAACGGCGTTGAAATCGACTATTTCCCCTACAACATTGAGGAGGGCATCGATCCTGTCTACAAGGAACTGCCAGGTTGGAAGACCGATATGACGAAGTTTACCAGCGAGGATCAGTTCCCGAAGGAGTTTAGTGATTATATCTCCTTCTTAGAGAAAGAGTTAGAGACGCCGATTAAAATCATTTCTATCGGTCCGGATCGCGACCAGACAATCGTAAGAAAGTAATGGCACAGAAACCAAGCATTCCCAAAGGCACGCGCGACTTCTCCCCAATGGAGATGGCCAAGCGCAACTATATCTTCGATACTATCCGCAGCGTGTATCAGCTTTACGGCTTCCAGCAGATAGAGACACCTGCGATGGAAACCCTCGGAACCCTCATGGGTAAGTACGGCGAGGAGGGCGACAAGTTGCTCTTCAAGGTACTCAACAGTGGCGATTTCCTTAATAAGGTCAGCGATGAGGAGTTGCAGGAGCGCAACGCGCTGCACCTGGCCGCCAAACTCTGTGAGAAAGGCCTCCGCTATGACCTCACCGTTCCCTTTGCTCGTTATGTGGTGATGCACCGCGATGAACTGCAGCTGCCGTTCAAACGCTATCAGATGCAGCCCGTCTGGCGTGCAGACCGTCCGCAGAAAGGCCGCTATCGTGAGTTCTGGCAGTTCGACGGCGACATTGTGGGTTCCGACTCTCTCCTCAACGAAGTGGAACTCATGCAGATCGTTGATACTGTGTTCTCCCGTTTTGGTGTCCGTGTGCAGATTAAGATCAACAACCGCAAGATCCTCACGGGAATTGCCGAAGTCATCGGTGCTGCGGATAAGATTGTGGATATCACCGTTGCCATTGACAAGCTCGATAAAATTGGCCTTGACAACGTGAACCAGGAACTGCGTGAAGACGGTCTCTCTGAGGAGCAGATCGCCAAGCTTCAGCCCATCATCTCCCTTGAAGGTACAAACGATGAGAAACTCAACACTATTGCCGAGGTGCTGGCATCGAGCGAGACTGGCCTGAAAGGAGTGGAGGAGAGTCGTTATATCCTCGATACCTTGAATAAGACTGGCTTGAAGAACGAAATCCAATTAGACCTTACTTTAGCCCGTGGCCTGAACTACTACACAGGTGCCATCTTCGAGGTGAAGGCCCTTGACGTGCAGATCGGTTCCATCACTGGTGGTGGCCGTTATGACAACCTCACTGGTATCTTCGGTATGCCTGGCATCTCTGGTGTAGGCATCTCCTTCGGTGTCGACCGTATCTTCGATGTGCTCAACGCCCTTGACGCCTATCCTCAGGATGCCGTCGTTGGCACCCAACTGCTCTTTATCAACTTCGGCGAACAAGAGACGGCTTATTGTCTGCCTGCCGTTGCCAAGGCCCGTGAGGCAGGCATCCGTACGGAGATTTATCCCGATTCATCGAAGATGAAGAAGCAGATGTCGTATGCCAATGCCAAGCAGATTCCGTTTGTGGCTCTGGCTGGTGAGAACGAGATGGCTGAAGGCAAGTTTACCTTGAAGAATATGTTGACTGGTGAACAGCAACTCGTTGCAATAGAGGAACTTATTGAAAAGGTTAAATTATAAATTATGAGAAGTCTGAAGGTCCTGATCTGTGTCGCCTGCGTCATCTGTGGTTTTATTGCGGCTACCCCCGACAAGCACACCACCATCTTTGTGATAGGCGATTCCACCGCTGCCAATAAGGATACCACTGGCGGGAAAGTAGAGCGTGGCTGGGGCATGATGCTCCAGCAGTGCTTCAATGCCGATTTCATCGTGGTAGACAACCACGCAGTCAATGGCCGTTCTTCAAAGAGTTTCTTGGATGAGGGCCGTTGGGATAAGGTATTGGAGAAGATTCAGCCAGGCGACTACGTCATCATCCAGTTCGGCCATAACGATGAGAAGGCTCAGCCCGCCCGTCATACAGACCCAGGTTCTACGTTCGACTATAATTTGGCCCGCTATGTCCGTGAGACGAGGGAGAAGGGTGGTATCCCCGTGCTGATGAACCCAGTGGTACGCCGCAACTTCTTCATCATGCCTCCTGAGGTGGCCGACGATGAGCAGCTGCGCAACACCATCTTCAGCGACACACAACACCTCTCTGAAGGTGACTCCCTCATAGACACCCACGGTCTCTACCGTGTGGCTCCCCGTGACGTGGCCCGCCGCATGAACTGCCATTTCATCGATGCCAACCGCATCACCCACAACCTTGAGCAGGGCCTTGGCCGTGAGGCTTCAAAGAAGCTCCACATGTGGTTCCGTCCTGGCGAGGAGCCCAGCCTGCCGAAGGGCAAGCAGGACAATACACATTATAATATTTATGGCGCTCAGGTTGTTGCCAACCTCTTGGCCGATGCCCTCTGTGAAGAGGTTCCCGTGCTGAAGGCCTACCGTGTGAAGAAGGACTAATAGTCAAGAAAATCGTGACATAGAGGGG
>JAEETC010000209.1 GCA_016286585.1 Prevotella sp.
TTAATAGGTCTGCTACTTTGTCAGGAACCAGGCGGCCTCAAGAATCTTCCTTCTTAGATGCTCTGGATAATTCGGGTTGTTGTTGATGAACTTCTCGACCGTCAGACGGGCCTCTCTGCTTTTGTGCTCAGCAAGCAAGGCCTTGAGCCAGTTGGTGGGGAAGAAGATGTCGCTGGTCTGCTCGATATACTGTAGTGACTTGAGTCCAGACTCGATATAGACATTGCTCTGTGGTTCGTAGACATCGGCATTCAGTAGCTGAAAGGCCTTCAGCGCCCATGGTTCTTTCTCACGGTTTTGTGGCTTGAGCATCTCGTTGAAGAGCCTGACGCGTAGCATGGGTTCGGAGGTACAGACACGGCTGATGTAGTCGAATTCTCGCCGTTCGTCGTCTGTCTTCAGACGTTTGCGCTGTGCAGCCAGTATAGGACTGGAGGTGTCGCTTCGTAGGATGGCCAGCCGGTAGGCCATGTTCATATAGTCTTGCTCGCTGAGAAGGGGATCGTTGTGCTGTTGCCAGATGGTGTAGATCCTGTCGATTAGTTCTGGTGCTGTCGCATGGGTACTAAGCTTGCGGATCATCAGTTGTCGCATGTCCTTCGATGGATTCTTGTCGATGAGGTCCATCATACATAGTTCAAGTGTCTTACGCTGCTCTGCCGGCATGTCGAAGGCAATCCTGAACATGTGGTCGATGGTGGCAGAGATAATAAGTGGATTCTGTTCCGTCATCATCATACGATTGAGTTCAGCGAAGTGTATGGGCGGAATACGTCCTAAAAGATAATTGTCGTGGATGGTCTGCAGCAGGGCATAGCGATGCAGGTCACTGCGAGTAGTGATAAGCCGTTTAGGCAGGAGGACGGCATACTCATTGTCGAGGGTGAAATGGCCGTAGCCTTTGCCGTTGTAGTTAGGGATGATATAATTGGGCTTGTCGTTGACACGGATAGTGCGTGTGGCTTCTTTCATGTCAACCGTTATCGTACGGCTTGTGCCCAGGTCATAGACAAGCCTTATCTGAAACTTCTGTGGCCACACGATACCGCGATGGTAGGGGTCGTTTTGGGTGATGACAAGATGACCGTTCTTGTACGTGGTATGGATGGTGGGCATACCTTTCTGTTTCACCCATACCTCGCTGAACTGTTTGACGTTAGCCGAGGGTGCCGCTTCGTCGAGGGCACTGACGAGTTCATCCCACGAGGCATTCTTGAACACGTGGTCGTTCAGGTATTTCTGCAGACCAGTCTGCATCTCTGGGGCCCCCATCGTTTCTTCGAGCATACGCAACATAACAGGAGCCTTGTCGTAGATGATATTGTCGTAAAGCAGACGGGCATCGCTCATGTTCGTCAGTTCCTGGGCGATGGGGTGGGTGCCTTCTGTGCGGTCGATGGCGATGGCACGTGTCTGATAGGTTTTGAGGAAATTCAGGTCGTGGTTGATATCTGGGAACGAGCGCCTGACCATCTTTGAGGCCAGGAAATTAGCCATCACCTCCTTTGCCCAGACGTCCTCGAACCACTTCAGCGACACAAGGTCGCCAAACCAAAGGTGGGCTGTCTCGTGGGCTATGAGCTCCATGCGTGCCATCTTCTCCTCTTGGGTGGCTTGTTTCTCAAGGAAGATGCGACGGTCGTTCATCTGGATGGCTCCGGGATGTTCCATGCCGCCGAATTGATAGCCTGGCAGTATGACGAGGCCGTATTCTTTGAAAGGACACGCGATGCCCGTGTAACCCTCCATCCAGTCCAAGGCCTGCGATGCCTCGTCGAACACCTGATCGAGTTGTGCCACCTTGTCAGGGGCGCTTTCACGGTAGAGAGCTCGCATGCGACGACCATTGCGGACTGTGGACTTCTCTTGGAACTTGCCGGCAACAAAAGAATAGAGATATGTAGGCAGTTGACACACGTTGTCGCTGGCCATGGTCTTCCAACCGCTGGGCACTTTGAGTGTCGTGACGAAAACGGCCCTGAGGTCAGGCTGGTCGAAGCAAGGGAAGACGGAACGTGCCATATCGGGCACAAAAAGGGTGTACATATAATCGTCGTTTCTGTTCAGGGCCTTGTCATTGGCGATGAACGGCAGTTCGATCTTGTTCTTGCCCTCGGTCAACAGCTCCATGGGAATGATGATGTGCTCGTCCTGGTACAGGATGTCTGTGGCGTGGCGTTTGTCATTCTCGTCATGGATATAGCAGGTGCCGTCGATCTGTCCCTGAAAGTCGAGAACGACATCCTCTCTCACCTCCAGATTGAAGCTGATGATGGCTTTCCCTTTGACAGATTCATAGGGCTTGGAGGGTATGTTGAAAGTCAAGTCATAGACGACTTGGCTAATGTTTGCTTTCCTGTGTTCGGCCAGTTCCTTGGAGACTCCTTTGACCAACATCTGAGCCTTGACACTCTGCGTGCTCAGACACATGGCCAGCAGAAAGAAAATCATGACTTTTTTCATTCCCAATTGATTTTAGTCTGCAAATTTAATTAAATAATTCTAATACTTGATGATTTTTCATTGTTTTTTGCGACAGATTAGTAATTTTGCATCGTGATATAATAAAACGAACATGTCAATTATGAAAAAGAACGTATTATTTATGGCTCTGGCCATTGGTTTACTGATGACCAGTTGCGCCAGCAAGAAGGATCTGGTGAACTGCCAGACTGAGAACAAGTCGCTCACAGAGAGCCTTCAGGCTACGAAGGAGGATTTGGCAGCCAAGAATGCTCGCATCGCCAGTCTCGAAGAGCAGCAGCGCGGTATGCAGCAGTTGCTCAAGAATGCAGAGGACAAGTATGCCAAGCTGCAGGAGTCGCTCGACAAGAGTCTGACCAACGCTTCGCAGAACAACATCTCTATTGAGAAGCTCGTAGACCAGATCAATGAGTCGAACCAGTACATCCGCCATCTGGTGGAGGTGAAGTCGAAGAGCGACTCGCTGAACATGGTGCTGACGAACAATCTCACCCGTTCTCTCTCTAAGGAAGAACTCAAGGAGGTCGACGTGCAGGTGCTCAAGGGTGTGGTCTACATCTCTCTGGCCGACAATATGCTCTATAAGAGTGGCTCGTATGAAATCAACAGCCGTGCAGCTGAGACGCTGTCGAAGATTGCCAAGATCATCAAGGACTACAAGGACTACGACGTGCTCATTGAGGGTAACACCGACGATGTGCCCATCTCGAAGCCCAACATCCGTAACAACTGGGATCTCTCAGCCCTTCGTGCCTCCAGCGTAGTGCAGGCTCTGCAGAATGACTATGGTGTGGATCCGAAGCGTCTGACGGCAGGTGGTCGTGGTGAGTACAACCCGATTGCTACCAATGACACAGAGGCCGGCAAGCAGCGCAACCGTCGCACTCAGATCATCATCACGCCGAAGCTCGACGAGTTCATGGACCTCATCGGCCAGGCTCCAGAGGAGAAATAACAATCTTAGATTATTAGGAACTATATAGTTGTTTAACATTTAAATGTTTTATTATCAATGATTTATTCAAAAGAAGTTGAAAACATGTGTAGCGTTTGCAAAGGCGCTTATCATGGACCTGCACCTATCCCTGAGGAGGGCAAGTGGGTGGCAGTAAAAGAAATCAAGGAAATCTCCGGTTACACCCACGGTATTGGCTGGTGTGCACCTCAGCAGGGTGCCTGCAAGCTGAGCCTGAACGTGAAGGACGGTATCATCCAGGAGGCTCTCGTCGAGACCATCGGATGCACAGGTATGACTCACTCAGCTGCTATGGCTTCTGAGATCCTGCCTGGCAAGACCATCCTCGAGGCTCTGAACACCGACCTCGTTTGCGATGCTATCAACACCGCTATGCGTGAGCTCTTCCTGCAGATTGTCTATGGTCGTACACAGAGTGCCTTCTCTGAGGGCGGTCTGGCTATCGGTGCTGGTCTTGAGGATCTGGGTAAGGGTCTTCGCTCACAGACTGGTACACTCTATGGAACAGTTGCCAAGGGTACACGTTATCTTGAGCTGACTGAGGGTTACATTACCAAGCAGTATCTTGATGCCAACAATGAGGTTTGCGGTTACGAGTATGTTCACCTCGGCAAGATGATGGAGGCTATCAAGAACGGCATGGATGCCAATGAGGCTCTGAAGAAGTTCACCGGCTCTTATGGTCGCACAAGCGAGGAGCAGGGTGCAGTGAAAGCTATTGACCCACGTAAAGAATAAAGGAGGATACGACTATGATTAGAAAAGTACAGTTTGAGAGTCAGGAGCGCCGTATCAACCAGGTTCTTGCTGCTCTGAAGGAGAATGGCATCAACAGTATTGAAGAGGCCAATGAGATTTGTGAAAAGGCAGGTATCGACCCCTATCAGATGTGTGAAGACACACAGCTGATCTGCTTCGAGAACGCCAAGTGGGCATACGTTTGTGGTGCTGCCATCGCCATCAAGAAGGGCGTGAAGACAGCTGCCGAGGCTGCTGAGGCCATCGGTATCGGTCTGCAGAGCTTCTGCATCCCCGGATCAGTAGCCGACGATCGTAAGGTGGGTATCGGTCACGGTAACCTCGCCGCTCGTCTGCTCCGCGAGGAGACAGAGTGCTTCGCATTCCTGGCAGGTCACGAGAGCTTCGCTGCTGCCGAGGGTGCCATCAAGATTGCCGAGATGGCCAACAAGGTTCGTAAGAAGCCCCTCCGCGTGATCCTGAACGGTCTTGGCAAGGACGCTGCCCAGATCATCAGCCGTATCAACGGTTTCACATACGTACAGACCAAGTTCGACTACTTCACTGGCGACCTCGCTGTGGTGAAGGAGGTTCCTTA
>JAEETC010000044.1 GCA_016286585.1 Prevotella sp.
CTACCAACGCTTCCTCTATGGACGGTGGCTCGCGTATGCCTAACGGTCGTCTGTCGAAGTCTTCGATGGCTTTTGCCAACTCTCTCTACTCTCAGGATAACAACGTCAATTCGTTCACGCTCGACTTTAACAGTCGTTTCAGCGAGAGCCTTTCTAACCAGTTCCTGGCTACCTATTCGAAGCTGGACGATATCCGCGGTACGGATTCAGCTACGTTCCCCTTCATCGATATCCTGAAGGACGATGATAACTACATGTCACTGGGTTATGAGTTGTTCACATGGAACAACGGTGTGCACAACACAGTGTGGAACATGAAGGACGATGTCACCTATTATATGGCTAAGCACAAGATCATGGGTGGTGTCAGCTTCGAGCACCAGATGGCCGATAACGCTTACCAGCGTAACGGTACGGGTTACTATCGCTATACGTCACTGGATGACTTCCTGAATGGCGCAGCTCCTGAGATCGTCTGTCTGACCTACGGTTACGGTGGTGAGACGAATCCCGCTGCCCGTGTGACCTTCAATAAGTTGAGCGGCTATGTGCAGGATGAGTGGAACGCCACCGACAAATTGAAGCTGACGCTGGGTCTGCGTGTCGACGGACTGTTCTTCGACAACAGCGACCTGATGACCAACCAGAAGATCTATGACCTTGATTATGACGGACGTCATATCGATACAGGCAAGTGGCCTGATTCAAGTGTTACCTTCTCGCCCCGTCTGGGCTTCACCTACGACGTATTCGGTGACAAGTCGCTGAAGGTACGTGGAGGTACGGGTCTCTTCTCTGGCCGTCTGCCTCTGGTGTTCTTCACCAACATGCCTACCAATGGCGGTATGGTACAGAACCGTGCACAGGTGAACGCCAAGAACGCCAAGGCCATGGGTTTCACTATGGACGAGTTCGCAGGTGGTCTGGTGACCGATGGTAATGGCAATGCCACCATCGAGGCTCTGTTCAACAAACTCGTGTCGCTTGGATATCCTGCCAATATCACCCCGACAGAGGGTGCTGTGCCTGATGCAATCGCCGCTGTGAGCAGCGACTTCAAGATGCCGCAGGTATGGAAGACCTCTCTGGCTATCGACTATCAGTTGCCGACATCATTCCCCCTCTCTGTGACTGGTGAGTTTATTTTCAACAAGACCGTGAATGCTGTCTTCATCTCTGACTGGGCAACACCGAACGTAGGTGGTTTCGCACGCTTCAATGGTGTGGACAACCGTCCTATCTATCCCGATAACTATCGTACGAACAAGAAGGCCTTCGTGCTGGAGAATACGTCGAAGGGTTATGGTTGGAGTGCCAACGTGACGCTGAATGCACAGCCCACCGAGTGGATGAGCCTGATGGCTGCCTATACGCACACCGTAAATAAGGAGCGCACGGGTATGCCTGGTTCTGACGCAGAATCGGCATTCTACTACACGCCTACTGTCGAGGGTCCGAACAATGTGAAGCTGCACAACTCGCAGTATGTCACTCCTGACCGTATCGTTGCCAACGCTACGATCCATGACAAGAGCGGCAACCACTACAGCCTGATCTATGAGACCTGGCGTGGCGGTAACAACACCTCGTTCATCATGGCTAATGATATCAACAACGACTCCTATAATTACGACGCCATCTATATCCCCACGGATGAAGAGGTGGCCAATAAGGAGTTCCGTTTCGTCAGCGCTGACGATGCTACGCGCTTCATGGACTTTGTACACGGTAACGACTATCTAAGCAGCCATCAGGGTGAATATGCTGAGGCTTACTCATATTATAGTCCTTGGATCCATCGTGTAGACTTCAGCTACAAGCACGATTTCAAGGTGAACGTCGGCAAGACCAAGCACACTCTGCAGCTAAGCTTCGATATGAAGAACGTGCTCAACTTCTTCAACAGCAGTTGGGGTGTGGCTAAGATTGCCAACCAGGAGTTCAGTACCTCTCCGAGCAGCGGTGTACAGTACTCGCAGATCCTGAAGTATGAGGGTGTGGATGCTGACGGCTATGCTACCTTCTCTACTCCGAAGAGTATCAATGGTAACACGGGCATGTGGCAGAGCTACCATGCGTTGAGCCAGTGCTGGTACGCCTCTATTGGTATCAAGTATATCTTTAATTAATTGAAAACGGACTATTGAAAATTGAAGATTATGAATAAGATATTTAAAGCTTTCTGTAGTTGTCTGATGGTCTGCGGCTTTGCCATGACTCTGACAAACTGCTCAGACAATGACGATCCCACGTTCCTCAGCGAGGTACAGTTGTCACAGTCGTATGTTGCCATTCCCCAGACTGGTGGCTCTACCACCATCAAGGTGAATGTATCTACCAACTGGAGCATCTCTAACATCCCCGAGTGGCTGACGATCAGCCCTGCTTCTGGTAGTGCTGGTGAGAATCAGATTACCTTCTCTGCCGATGCTACTGCCGATGGTCGTAGCTGTGAGGTTCTGATGGATTGCGGTGGTGCCATCCAGCACATTAACGTGATTCAGGGACTCTCCGTTGTCTCCCAGGTAACGGTTGCTGAGGTTATGAGCGGTCCTGAGAAGACCTATCGCACAACGGGTACCGTCACCAAGATTGCCAATACCTCTTATGGTAACTGGTATATGAACGACGGCACGAGTGCTGAAGACCTCTATATCTATGGTACGCTCGACAAGGCTGGTAAGGCCGGTGCCAACAACTCTATCGCCGTTTGGGGCATCGAGGTGGGTGACGAGATCACCATCGAGGGTCCGAAGCAGGTCTACAACGGTACTGTTGAATTGGTGAACGTCAGCGTCATCAAGATCAGTAAGTCTCTGATTAAGGTCGACTCTCTGAGCATCAATGACGCTACCCTTCCTGTGGAAGGTGGCGATATCACCGCAGTGCTGTCCTGCAAGGGTGATGGCGTGACGGTGAAGATTCCTGAGGAAGCCAAGGATTGGCTCTTCATGACCAGTATGATTGCCGGCAGCGCTCCTGAGGTGAAGTTCCACGCTCTGGAGAACAAGGGTGCTGACCGTGAGGCTACCATCGTGTTCACGACCAAGAGCAGCGGCAAGGAGTACACCGCCCAGACCACCATCAAGCAGAAGGGTGTAGCCAAGGGAAGTGGTACTGACACTGATCCGTTTAATGTGGCTGCTGTCCTGAACTATACCAAGGCCCTGGGTGCTGATGTCGTTTCTGAGAAGGATGTCTATGTGAAGGGTATCATCTCCAGCGTGAAGTACACCTACAGCGCAGACTTCGGTACTGCAACCTATAACATCTCTGACGATGGTACGGAGTCGGGTGTGTTCACTGTCTATGGCAGCTACTACTACGACAACCAGCCTTGGGTAGAGGGTAACGAGCAGATCAAGGTCGGCGACGAGGTGATCGTTGTCGGTAAGGTAATCTACTACAAGGGTACCACGCCTGAGTTCAGCAACAAGCAGAACTGGTTGTTCTCGCTCAACGGCAAGACCTCGTCTGTGACCGCTACGGTTGCTGAGTTCCTGGCCGCTGCCGAGGATGACACTCGCTATAGCCTGACAGGTGTCGTGACGAGTCTCTATGAAAGTGATAAGCAGGGTAAGAGCTTCTATATCAAGGACTTCAGTGGCGAAGCACTCGTCTATCGTACTGACGGCTTCCTCGATACAGGCATCAAGGTCGGTGACGTGGTGACGGTTGTCGGTAAGCGTGGTAGCTATAAGAACAATCCTCAGATGGTGAATGGTAACTGTGCTTTGGAGCATGCCGTGACACCTGTCACGATTGCTGAGTTCCTCACCAAGCCCGATGATAAGAACACCTATTATATGGTGACTGGTAAGATTAGCTCGCTCCTTGGCAGCAATGGTAAGGAGAACGACTATGGTAACCTCTATATCACCGATGGAACCAACGAGCTGTATGTCTATGGCACCTATCCCGGATGGGGCGCTACAGGCGACTTCCGCAAGTTCTTCATTGCCGACAACGGTCTCCAGGTGGGCGATGAGATCACCATCATCGGCTATAAGGATACCTACAAGGAGCTCGTAGAACTCTGTCAGGGTGTCTGCTTCTCCTTCAAGAAGGCTAACTAATCGATGTGTTATATAGCGCTCCCGATGCCGACCGTGGTGTCGGGAGCGTTTTTCTTTAAACAGTCAACAATATGAAGAAACTATTACTATTTGCCCTTTCCCTTTCGTGTCTCACTTCCCTGGCACAGCCCGCAGGGACATATTATCAGGCTGCTGACGGTAAGAAAGGCACGGAGCTGAAGACCGCCCTCTTCCAGATTATCAGTCCCCATGAGATGCAGTCCTATACCCCTGGGGTGTGGAATGCCATCAACTCCTACGACATCCGTGAAGACGGAAAGATATGGGAGATATATTCCGGCATCTCCAACTTCACGCCAAAGGTTGATCAGGACAAAGGTGAGGATATCGATGAGGAAGGTCGTGTCTACAATCGTGAGCACGCCATGCCGAAGAGTTGGTTTAACGAAGGCTCAGGTGCCACCGACTATCCGATGTACACCGACTTGCATCATCTCTTCCCTACAGACCGTGCAGTGAACAGTATACGCTCTAATTGGCCTTATGGCGAGGTGGATAAGTCACGGACTCCCACGAAACAGTCGGCAGGAGGCTTCTCCAAGTTTGGCATCTGTGACCCTTCCATTGGTTATACCATCTTGAATGGAACCGCGCGTGTCTTCGAGCCCAATGATGAGTATAAGGGTGACTTGGCCCGTGTCTATTTCTATATGGCTACCTGCTATGAGGCGTATAAGACTGGTGGCGGAAAGGATCGTAGCCCGAAGGACTGGGATAAAGGCGACAAGACGATGCTCGACGGCACCATCTTCCCCTTCTTCAAGGAGTGGGCTGTCAAGATGCTGCTCCGCTGGGCGCAGCAGGATCCCATCAGTGAGAAGGAAGTCAAGCGCAACGAGGGTATCTATGGCATCCAGAAGAACCGTAACCCCTTCGTCGACTATCCAGGACTTGAGCAGTACATCTGGGGTTCCTACGCCGATGTGGCCTTCAGCTATGACAACTACGCGAAGCCCGAGACTACGGGCATCTTAGAACTTCACAAGGCCTTCGCCCCATCAGCTGATGATAACATCTACGACCTCCGTGGCCAGCGCCATGATGGCAGTCGTCTGAAGAAAGGCGTTTACATCCGCCGAGGCAGAAAGGTGGTTGTCAAGTAAAAGAAGAAATCACAAAAACACAAAGAATCCTCACCAAACGGTGAGGATTCTTCGTAGGGACACCCGGGCTCGAACCGGGGACCTCTGCAATGTGACTGCAGCGCTCTAAACCAACTGGGCTATGCCCCTGACTAATGTTAAGCGGGTGCAAAGGTACAAAATATTTCTGAAACAACAAGCATTTTCCGAAAAAAAGTTGTACCTTTGCACCCAAAATTGCAAAATAAACGTTTATTATGGCACAAGAAGATGTATTTAAGAAGATCGTGAGCCACTGTAAGGAGTACGGTTTCGTGTTCCCTTCGAGTGAGATTTACGATGGTTTAGGAGCCGTTTACGACTACGGTCAGAACGGTGTGGAGTTGAAGAATAATATCAAGCAGTATTGGTGGAAGGCTATGACGATGCTGCACGAGAATATCGTGGGTATCGACTCGGCCATCTTTATGCACCCCACTATATGGAAGGCCTCTGGACACGTGGACGCCTTTAATGATCCCCTCATCGACAACCGCGACTCGAAGAAGCGCTATCGTGCCGATGTGTTGATCGAGGATCAGATTGCCAAGTATGACGAGAAGATCCAGAAGGAGGTCGAGAAGGCTCGCAAGCGTTTCGGCGAGAGCTTCGATGAGGCGAAGTATCTGGAGACTTCAGAGCGTGTGAAGGAGACCAAAGAGAAGCGCGACGCGCTGCACGCCCGTTATGCTGCTGCCATGCAGGGTCCGGATCTCGACGAGCTGAAGCAGATCATCCTCGACGAGGAGATTGTCTGCCCCATCAGCGGAACCCGCAACTGGACAGACGTTCGTCAGTTCAACCTGATGTTCTCTACAGAGATGGGTGCCAGCGCCGATGCTTCGATGAAGATCTACCTGCGTCCTGAGACGGCTCAGGGTATCTTTGTGAACTATCTGAACGTGCAGAAGACGGGTCGTATGAAGATTCCTTTCGGTATCGCCCAGATCGGTAAGGCTTTCCGTAACGAGATCGTCGCCCGTCAGTTCATCTTCCGTATGAGGGAGTTTGAGCAGATGGAGATGCAGTTCTTCGTGCAGCCCGGCACAGAACTGGAGTGGTTCCCGAAGTGGAAGGAGACCCGTATGAAGTGGCACCAGGCCCTGGGCTTCGGCGCAGAGAACTACCGTTTCCACGACCACGACAAGCTGGCACACTATGCCAACGCCGCTACCGATATCGAGTTCAAGATGCCGTTCGGCTTCAAGGAGGTGGAGGGTATCCACTCTCGTACGAACTTCGACCTGAGCCAGCATGAGAAATACTCTGGCAAGAGCATTAAGTACTTCGATCCTCAGACCAACGAGAGCTATACGCCGTATGTTATCGAGACGTCGATTGGTGTAGACCGTATGTTCTTGAGTATCATGTGCCACGCCTTCGAGGAGGAGAAGCTGGAGAACGGCGAGACTCGTGTAGTCCTGAAGTTGCCTGCAGCCCTGGCTCCTGTGAAGTGTGCCGTGATGCCGCTGGTGAAGAAGGACGGCCTGCCCGAGAAGGCCCGCGAGATCATCGACCAGCTGAAGTTCCACTTCAACTGCCAGTACGACGAAAAGGACTCTATCGGCAAGCGCTACCGTCGTCAGGACGCCATCGGCACGCCTTATTGTGTCACTGTCGACCACGATACCCTCAACGATGGCTGCGTCACCCTCCGTTTCCGCGACACGATGGAGCAGGAGCGCGTGGCTATCAGCGAACTGAACGCCATCATCGAGGATAAGGTGAGCATCGCAAGTCTGCTGAAGAAACTTCAGTAAGAAATGGAAGATAAAAGAAGAAATATGAAGATAAAAGAAGATAAAGGACAAAAGAATGGAAGGCGGCGCTGTCTTGCAGAAAGACTATTGTCGTCTGTCTTCTTCTGTCTCCTTTTATCTTCCTCTGTCTCCTTGTTATCTTGCTCTGAGGAGGACACGGAGGAAGAGGAGTTCGCCAACTGGCAGGTGAGGAATGATGCCGCCACCAACGACTGGGCCGCCAACAGTAGCTTTAAGAAGATACTGACTTATACGAAGGACCAGTCGACGGGCATCAAGAACAGCGACTACATCTATGTGGAGGTACTGGAGACGGGCAACGGCGAGGAGTCGCCTATCTATTCCGACACGTGTCGTGTGGCCTATCGCGGCAGGCTCATCCCGACAAAGAGCTATCCAGAGGGTTATGTGTTCGACCAGAACTACTTGGGAGACTTCAGTTGGAGCACGTGTGGCGCGACTGACTTCGCCCTCACCAGCATCCTGCGTGATGGCTTCGCCACAGCCCTGCAGAATATGCATGTCGGCGATCGCTGGCGTGTGTATTCCTCCTATACGCTGGGTTACGGAGCCACGACATCGGGAAGCCTACCCGCCTACAGTAATCTGATCTTTGATATTGCCCTGATAGATTTCTGGCATCCGGGGGAGACGAAGGGAACTTTTAAGAGCCGTTAGGACTTTATGATCAAATAATTAGCCGAAAGTTTTGGACTTTCGGCTTTTTTGTGTATATTTGCCCCATAAAAACCTGAGGAATATGCAAAAGTATGCAGACTATATCCGTAGGATAGAGATCGACTCGCTCTGGAGCGGGAAGAAACACGTCGTTTGGGAACTGAACCGACAGGTGAATATCCTGAGTGGTATCAACGGCGTGGGAAAGAGTACCATTCTGAACAAGGTGGTGAAGAGTGTGAACAGCAATGGCGACATCATCAACCATCTGCTGAAGGGAGTGCGCATCGACGTAGAGCCAGCCGATGCCACGCATATCCGCTTCGACATTATCCGTTCGCTCGACTCGCCCATGCTTGACAACGAGACGCTGAACATGGTGGATACGCGCATTCGTTCGGCTCTCGATTTCCAGCTTTATCACCTGCAGCGCAAGTATCTCGACTATCAGGTGAACATCGGCAACCGTATCATTGCCGAGCTTCAGACAGGCAACACCGATGCCGCCCAGCAGCTGTCGGAGAAGAAGAGACGCTTCCAGGATATAGTCGACGACCTGTTTACGGAAACGGGTAAGAAGATCGTCAGGACGGAAAACGAGATCCGCTTCTCGCAGATCGGTGAGACGCTGGTGCCCTATCAGTTGTCGAGCGGTGAGAAGCAGATTCTGGCTATCCTGCTCACGGTGTTGGTGGAGGATAACTTGCCCTATGTGCTGTTCATGGACGAGCCAGAGGTGTCGCTCCATATCGAGTGGCAGAAGCGCCTCATAGACCTCTGTATAGAGTTGAATCCGAATGTACAGATTATCCTGACCACCCATTCGCCGGCTGTGGTGATGAACGGTTGGGTGGATGCCGTCACAGAGGTGACGGATATAACTGTATAAAATATGTCGAACAGGCTGAAGGATAATCTGAATAGCAAGTATTTCGAGGCGGCGAATGCGTTGACTTCGAAAAAGGCAAGACGTAGGATCGTGGCCTACGTCGAGAGCTACGATGATATCTACTTCTGGCGAACGGTGCTATCGAACTTCGAGAATGACAAGCGTTACTTCGAGGTGATGCTTCCCTCGAAGGGACGCTTGAGCAGGGGAAAGAAGTCGGTGCTGATGAATTTCCTTGAGGGGGAACCGTTGGGCAAGGATATGATTGCCTGTGTGGATGCCGATTATGACTATCTGATGCAAGGAGTTACTGCCACATCGGCACGCATTATCGAGAGTCCTTATGTGTTCCATACCTATGTCTATGCCATCGAGAACTACCAGTGTTATGCCCCTTCGCTCCATAATGTCTGTGTCTCCGTGACGCTTAACGACCATCGGATATTTGACTTTCAGGAGTATTTCAGGATGTTCTCCGAGGCCTTGTTCCCGCTCTTCGTCTGGTCTGTGATGCTCTATCGCAACGGGAACTATTCGAAGTTCACCATCTCCGACCTCAACCGCATTGCCGATCCAGGGGGCTTCAACGTCATGAACCCAGAACCCTCGATTGCGAACGTGAAGCGCAAGGTCTATACGAAGATCAATGAATTGCAGCGGCTGTTTCCTGAAGGCAAGGAGGAATACCTTGCGACGAAAGATAGTGTGAAGGCATTGGGGGTGACGGCACAGACCACCTATTTATATATACAGGGCCATCATCTGTTTGACACCGTTGTGTCTCCGATGTTGACGAAGGTGTGTAACCTGCTCCGTCAGGAGCGCCAAATGGAGATTAGCCATGCTAAGGCGCATAAGACCCAGAAACAGAATGAGATGACCTGCTATGAGAACTCGCTGCAGGACATCAAGGTTATGCTCAAGAAGAATACGGGTTATCTGTTCTCGGAGCCCTTCCGTCGCTTACAGGAAGATATCCGTATGTATTTAGACAGTTAGTTCTCCTTCCAGTAACTGCGTGTAAACAGTACTAATACCGTCATAATCTCCAGTCGTCCCATCAGCATGAGTGGACAAAGAATCCACTTGATATAGTCAGGCAACATCGACCACGACATGACCGGGCCTATCTGCGTGCCCAAGGTGGGACCGACGTTACTGACACAACTCAGGGCGATGGTGATGGCATTCGTATTATCGATTCCCGCAACGATCATGATGGTGGCTGTGACCAGCACCATGATGACAGTCAGCGTGAAGAATGCAAACAGCGCAATCAGTTTTGACTGTTGGATGTTCTGCCCGTTGATCTTTACAGGCAACACGGCGTTAGGATGCAGAATCTGCCGAAAGTTGTTGCGTACCAACTTCAGCAGCATCACGCCACGGATGCACTTGAAGCCGCCGCTGGTACTGCCGGCACAGGCACCAAGGTACATCACCACACCCAGGATGACCCACGTGATATGGGGCCAGGTCCCGGCATCATCGTTAAACATTCCTGTGGTGGTCATGAACGATACGACCTGGAATAACGCACAACGGAAGGCTCGCTCAAAGTCATAGTCCAGTCGCGTAAGCAGGAAGTACATGATCCAGAGGGTGGCTCCGACGAGGATGCTGATATAAAGTTTGAACTCCGAGTTCTTGATCAGAGCCTTGAACTTCAGCTTGAAGATAGAAATATATAATAAGGTGAAGTTAATACCTGAAAGGAACTGAAATAAGATCGATACGTAATCGATGGACGCTGAATGGAAATACTCCGTGCTGGCATTGTGAATGGCAAATCCACCCGTGGCCGTGGTGGTCATCGAGTAGGTGGTGGCCTCATACCAGTTCATACCAGCCAGCCAGAACCCAATGCAACAGCAGACGGTCAATAGCAGATAGATGGTCCAGATCCACTTGGCTGTCGTCGTCAGCCTTGGATGCATCTTGGCTTTGATGGGTCCCGTGGCCTCGGCAGCGAACACCTTCACACTTCCGCCTACCAACGACGGCAAGATGGCGATGGTGAAGAACACGATTCCCAAGCCGCCTATCCATTGCATCAGCGACCGCCAGAACAGGATGCCGTGGGGCAGCACCTCCACATCGTCGATGATCGAAGCACCTGTGGTAGTAAATCCCGACATTGTCTCAAAGAAGGCGTCTGTCAGGTTGGAAATGCTTCCGTGGATGAGGAACGGGAACATGCCGAAGAAAGAGAAGATGATCCACGTGGCCGTCACCAGCAGGTAGGCATCCTTACGGTTCAGAGAGTTCTCGGAATTTCTTCCCAGCAGCAAAAACAGAAACCCGCTTCCGAAGGTTATCAGCAGCGACATCAAGAAGGCAATTTGGTCTTCCTCATGGTAGTAGAACGCCAAGGCTGCACACAGGGACATGAATAAAGCCTCGATGAACAGTAGTGAGCCGATGATTTTGCTGATGATACGGAAGTTGATCATATCTGTGATGGACGCATTTAGAAGAACGTGGACTTCTTGAAGAACTTCTCTATGAGGTTGATCTTCTGCTCATGACAGAACACCATGACAGAATCGCCTGCCTGAATCTGGGAGTTACCATTGACGAGCATGCCTGTTCCTTTGCGAACCAGTCCGCCGATAGTAGCCCCGAATGGTAGTCCGAGATCCTTCACGGGCTTCTTGGTGACCTTCGATCCCTCGGCAGCCGTGAACTCCGCCACGTCGGCATCGACAAGCATCAAAGAACGCAGGTTGTCGACATCGGCATCAAGCATCATCTGGAAGATATGGCTGGCTGCAATGGTCTTCTTGTTGATGATGGTTCCGATGTCAAGGCTCTCTGCCATGCTCACGTAGTCGAGGTTCTCAACCATAGCGACGGTCTTGCGCACACCAAGTTTCTTGGCCGTCAGACAGGCTAGAATGTTGGTCTCGGCATTCCCCGTGAGGGCTACGAAAGCCTGTGTGTGCCTGATGCCTTCTTCCTCCAACAGGCTCAGGTCACGACCGTCGCCGTGGATGATCATCGCTTCCTCACTCTCGAGCAGTTCGTTCAACTTCTCACAGCGGTGGGCATCCTTCTCGATGATCTTCAGATGCATGTAGTTGGGGATGGCAAGTGCCGCGCGGACAGCAGTCTTGCCACCGCCCATGATGATCACGTTCTTCACATCCTCATAATGCTCCTTTCCCACAATCTTGCGGATATAGGGGATATACTCCTTGGTGGTCATGAAGTAGGCCAGGTCGTTGACGTGCAACTCGTCCATACCGCTAGGTATCAGCGTGTCGCCTCCTCGTTTGATAGATACGATATGATAGGGGTCGTCGGGACCGCAGAGGTCTTTCAGGGGCTGGTTCAGAATTTCCGCCTGATCCCTGAGTTTGACGCCTAACAGGATGAGTGCCCCACCGTGAACGTCCCAGCGCTGACGAACCCAGGAGAGTTTCAGGCCATTGGTAATATCGGTGGCCGCCAAGACCTCCGGATAGATCAGCGAGTCGATGCCTAAGTTCTTGAAGAATGGCTGCAGCTCGGGCGACAGGTATTCATAGTTGTCGATGCGAGCCACGGTCTTCTTGGCTCCCAGGGCATGGGCGAGGATGCAGGCATTTATGTTCGTGCTTTCCTCGGGAGTCACGCCGACGAAGAGGTCTGCGTGTTGGGCACCAGCCTCCTTCAACGCCTTGATACTGGTCGGCAATGCCTGATAGGTCATGACGTCGTATTCGCTGAGTGTCGACAGCCGCTCAGCATCATCATCGATGAGCACACAATCCTGATGCTCTTTTGAAAGCAACTTGGAAAGATGGGTACCTACGGCTCCTGCGCCGACAATGACGATTTTCATAACTATAGTGAGTAATGTTGATTACTGATTAGTAATGGCTTTCATGATGGCCTCGGCATCAATACCCACGATCTTCTGCAGTTCGCACACCTTGCCATGCTCTACGAAATGGTCGGGGAATCCCAGACGAGTCACCGTCGGCTGATAACCGTGATCGTTCATCCATTCCAATACGGCAGATCCCAGTCCACCCTTTCTGGCACCATTCTCTACGGTAATGATGCACTTGAACTTGCGGCCCACCTCCTCCAGTATCTGTTCGTCGAGGGGTTTCAGGAAACGCATATCGTAATGGGCGACGGAGATGTCGGATGTTCCGGATAATCCTGAGATGGCTTCCGTCACGTTGTTACCGATGGGACCGATGGAAAGCACAGCCACATCGTCGCCGTCTTTCATCTTGCGACCTGTGCCGACCTTGACTTCCTCTAACGGACAGCGCCAGTCCTTCAGCACGCCGCCGCCTCTGGGGTAACGGATGACGAAGGGACCTTTGTCTGGCAGTTGGGCCGTGTACATTAGTCTGCGCAACTCGTGTTCGTCCATGGGTGAGGAGATGGTCAGGTTCGGGATGGGCCTCAGGGCAGCGAGGTCGAAGGCGCCATGATGCGTTGGGCCGTCTTCTCCCACCAGTCCTGCACGGTCGAAGCAGAACACGACGTTCAGGTTCAACAGGGCCACATCGTGGATGATATTGTCGAAGGCGCGTTGGGCGAAGGCACTGTAGATATTACAGAAAGGCAGTAGTCCGTCTTTCGCCATACCTCCTGAGAAGGTGACGGCGTGTCCCTCGGCGATACCCACATCGAAGGTGCGCTCAGGCATCTCCTTCATCATGATGTTCATCGAACAGCCAGAGGGCATGGCGGGCGTCACACCAACGATCTTGGGATTCTGCTTGGCCAGCTCCAGAAGGGTATGGCCAAAAACATCCTGGTATTTCTGGGGCTTGTCGGGATTGTTGTCCACAATACGTTCACCCGTATCGGGGTTGAACTTGCCTGGGGCGTGCCAGATGGTCACATCCTTCTCCGCTGGGGCGTAGCCGTGACCTTTCTGGGTGTGCAGGTGCAGCAGTTTCGGACCTTTCATGTCCTTAATCTGTCGAAGGATGCGCACGAGCTCCTTCACGTCATGTCCGTCGAAGGGACCGAAGTAGCGGATGTTCATGCCTTCGAAGATATTCTGCTGGTGCGAGATGGCACTCTTCAAGGCATTCGACAGGCGGATGAGACCATTGCGGCGCTCTTCGCCGAGCATGCCTTTGCGGTTCATCCAGCGCGAGGCCTTGAAGCGCAGGGCGTTGTAGGTCTCGTTGGTGCTCAGGTTCAGCAGGTATTGCTTCATGCCACCCACGGAACGGTCTATCGACATGTTGTTGTCGTTGAGGATGATCAGCAGGTCGTTGGGACTCGACGATACGTTGTTGAGACCTTCGAAGGCCAGTCCGCCGCTCATGGCTCCGTCGCCTATGACGGCCACTACATGACGGTCTTTCTTCTGTTCAAGCTTCGCAGCGACGGCCATTCCGAGGGCTGCTGACACGGAGTTGCTGGCGTGACCACAGGCAAAGGTATCGTACTCGCTCTCCTCGGGTGAGGGGAAGGGCTTGATGCCACCCAGCTTGCGGTTGGTGCAGAACTGGTCGCGACGGCCTGTCAAGATTTTATGGCCGTAGGCCTGATGGCCCACATCCCAGACGATACGGTCTTCGGGGGTGTTGTAGACATAATGCAGGGCGACGGTGATTTCTGCCACACCGAGGCTCGAAGCCAGATGGCCAGGATTGACTGCCACCTCCTGCACAATGTCCTTGCGCAGTTCTTCGCAGACTTGTGGCAGCGAGTCCACCGGCATTTGTCGTAAATCCTTTGGCGATTGGATTTTATTGAGAAGTGTAAATTCAGACTTTTCCACCTATTTTATAATTATTTGGTGCAAAGTTATACATTTTTTGTCAATATACAAAAAAAATCACTAATTTTGCACCCAAATTTGAAAAAACGTAAATTGTGAATCGTTAAAACGTAAGGAATATGATGCGTTACGGAGTCATCGGAGTAGGTGCCATTGGCGGATATTACGGCAGTAAGTTGGCATATAGCGGGCAGGAAGTCCATTTCCTGTCGCACAGCGATTATCAGTATGTGAAGGAGCGTGGCATGCAGGTCGATTCCTGCGACGGCTCGTTCCATCTCGATCATGTCAATGTCTACCAGCATCCCGAGGAAATGCCGAAGTGCGATGTGGTGATCGTGGGACTGAAAACCACCAACAATCATCTGCTTCCCTCGCTGTTGACGCCTCTGCTTCACGAGCGGACTGTGGTGGTGCTTATCCAGAACGGCATTGGCGTAGAGGCCGATGTGCAGAAGATGTTCCCTGATGTGCAGCTGGTGGCTGGTTTGGCCTTTATCTGTTCTGCGAAGACGGAGCCTGGGCGTGTGAACCATCAATGCTACGGAAGTATCAATCTCGGCAACTATTCTTGTCGTGATGAGGTGGTGTTCAGTCGGATTCTGAGTGATTTTACAGCGGCTGGAGTTGCCTGTGCCTCAGTACCTTACAACGAGGCTCGTTGGAAGAAGGCTGTCTGGAATATGCCTTTCAACGGTATGACCGTCGCCCTCAATACCCGTACTGACCTGTTGCTGAAGCAACCTTCCACCCGTCAGCTCATTCGCGACCTGATGATGGAGGTCGTCGAGGCCTCTCGCGCCTTGGGGATCAGCGGCGTCGATGAGGCTTTTGTCGAGAAAATGATCGAGACCACCGATGCAATGACGCCCTACAGTCCATCGATGAAACTCGACTTCGACTTCCGCCGTCCGATGGAGATCCATTATCTCTACACCCGTCCCATTGAGATAGCCCGTGCTGCTGGCTATCGGATGCGCAAGCTCGAGATGCTGGAGGCCGAACTCCGGTTCTTGTCGGAATATCAGAGCGCTAAAGGGTAAATTTACTTTACACCCGAATTTACCTGCCTTTAAACTCGGAGAAACAAGGCAGGAAAGTCGGAGTTTCCTTAGCCTAAACTCGGACTTTCCTTAGCCTAAAGTCCGATTTTACTTAGCCTAAAGTATGATCTCTCATAACCCTCTGATAATCAAATACATGTAAAGACGATCAAAGAGTAGTGCGGTATTCTGAAATTTGTTTACATAATCTATTGCCTTTTAGCTTGGTCTCCCCTCATTCTCTACGTGCTAAAAACCGACTGCCCTAAACATCCCCATCGACGCAAAAATAAAAAAATACTAAATGATTTGGTAGTTACATAAAATCTTCATAAATTTGCAGAAAGTTTTTAAAGCATCTGCCTAAAGCCGTATGAAATATGTATCCTTGCCGATATCAGAAGTGCGCCCATTGCCGTTTTATCTGGCGATGGAGGACTATCTGGCCCAACACATGGAGGGTGAAGACGGTGACTATCTGTTCACGTGGCAGGTGGAGCATAGCGTGATATACGGCCGCAATCAGGTGGTGGAAAATGAGGTGAACCTGGACTACTGTCGTGAGAACGGCATCGAGGTGTATCAGCGGAAGAGTGGGGGAGGTTGCGTGTATGCCGATAGGGACAACCTCATGCTGTCGTTCGTCACAAAGGAGGAGAACGTCGGCTTTGCCTTCAACCGCTTCGTGACGATGGTGCTGCTGGTGCTTAGGAAGATGGGCATCGAGGCGACGGGCACCAGTCATAACGACATCATGATTGGCGACAAAAAGGTGTGTGGCACCGCTTGCAGGAAGACCACGAAAGGTTGTATCGTGCACTCGACCATGCTTTACGACACGAACATGGACCACATGTTGAACGCCATCACCCCTGGTCCGGAGAAGCTGGAGAAGAAAGGCATCCAGAGTGTGCGCCAGCGCATAACCCTGTTAAAGGACCACACATCGCTGAGTCTCGACGAGGTGAAGTCGCTGATCAGGGAGACTCTTTGTCAGGGCGAGCGAATGCTGACGAAGGATGAGGTAAGTATAATAATAGGTGAAATCAATAAAACCTAAATACAAGATGGGAATTAAACAAGAACTTGAAAGGAAAGAAAAACGTACTTGTCTGTACGACAAGCACCTCTCTTTGGGGGCCACAATGGTGTCCTTCGGAGGTTTCGACATGCCGTTGCTCTATCAGAATGCGGGCATCGCGCCAGAGCATTATGCCGTCAGAGAAAAGGTGGGCCTTTTCGATGTGTCCCACATGGGAGAGGTGACGGTGAAAGGCCGGGATGCCGAGCGCTATGTGCAGCTCATCTTCACCAACGATGTGACTGGTGCCCCTGTGGGAAAAATCTTCTACGGCATGATGTGCTATGAGGACGGCGGAACGGTCGACGATCTGCTCGTCTATAAGATGGGCGAGAACGACTTCTTCCTCGTTATTAATGCCGCAAACATCGACAAAGACTGGGCTTGGATGCAGCAGAATGCCGAGGGCTTCGATATCGACCTGCAGAACCGCTCAGACTATTATGGCCAGATAGCTGTGCAGGGTCCGGAGTCGGAGCATATCGTCGAGACGGTGTTGGGGATTCCCTGTAAGGAGCTGCTGTTCTATACCTGCAAGACGATCGGCGATGTGATTATCAGTCGTACAGGCTATACGGGTGAGGACGGTTTCGAGATTTACGCCTCCCACGACTATATCCGTGAGTGCTGGGATAAGCTGATTGCCGCTGGTGTGCAAGCTTGTGGTCTGGGCTGTCGCGATACGCTGCGTTTCGAGGTGGGACTACCGCTTTATGGCGACGAGCTGTCGGAAACCATCACGCCCATCATGGCTGGTCTCGGAGTGTTCGTGAAGCTCGAAAAGGCAGAGTTTATCGGCAAGGAGGCACTGGCCACGCAGAAGGCCGAGGGACCAGCCAAGAAGCTTGTGGGTATCGAACTCGCAGACAAGGCGATCCCCCGTCACGGCTATACCGTTCTGAATATGGAAGGCGAACCCATCGGCGAGGTGACCACAGGCTATCATACCCTTTCTTCGGACAAGAGTGTCTGCATGGCCCTCATCGACAGCCAGTATGCGAAACTCGACACCGAGGTGCAGATCCAGATTCGCAAAAAGGTGTTCCCAGGAAAAGTGGTGAAGAAGCAATTTTATAACAAGAGTTACAAGAAATAAAATAAATCATTATGGCAAAGGTAATTGAAGGACTCTACTACTCGGAGTCGCACGAATTTGTAAGAGTAGAAAGTGATTATGGGCTCGTGGGTATCACAGACTATGCCCAGAACGCATTGGGTAATGTGGTGTATGTCGATATGCCTGAAGTGGATGACGAGGTTGAGGCTGGTGAGGAATTCGGCGCCGTAGAGAGTGTGAAGGCTGCCAGTGATCTGATATCGCCCGTCAGCGGTAAGGTGGTGGAAGTCAACGAAGCCCTCGAAGACACCCCAGAGCTCATTAACCAGGATGCATTCGAGAACTGGATCATCAAGGTCGAGCTCTCCGACAAGTCTGACCTCGACAACCTCATGGATGCCCAGGCATATGCCGCATTCTGTGAGAAGTAATTTCCAACTTTCAACTATTAACTATGTATAAGTACTTTCCCCACACAGAGGATGACCTGCAGGCGATGCTGGAAAAGGCTGGGGTGAAAGATCTCGACGGACTTTATGCCCAGATACCTGAGAGTATTCGCTTCCGAGGTGAATACAAGATTCCCTCGGAGATGAGCGAGATAGAGGTGCGCCAATTATTTGAGGAACTTGGAAATCAGACAAGGCAACTCGTTTGTTATGCAGGCTATGGCGTATATGACCACTATACCCCCGCTGTGATCCCCGACTTATTACAGCGCTCAGAGTTCCTGACTTCTTACACCCCCTATCAGGCAGAGATCTCGCAAGGTACGCTGCACTATATCTTCGAGTATCAGTCGATGATGGCCGAACTCACGGGTATGGACATCTCGAATGCCTCGATGTACGATGGTACGACGGCTACGGTTGAGGCCATGATGATGGCTGTGGCTGCTGGTAAGAAGGTGAACAAGGTGCTGGTGTCTGAAACCCTGAATGGTGATACCAGAAAGGTACTTGATACCTACGCCTTGCATCAGGGCATCGAGTTGGAAACAATCGCCGAGAAGGATGGTGTGACCACTGTTGACGATCTTAAGGCGAAACTTGCTGCTGGAGGTGTGGCAGGTGTGATTGTGCAGCAGCCGAATGCCTGTGGTGTCATTGAGGATTTTACGGGCTTTGCTGATGCCTGTCACGACCAAAAGGCTCTTTTGATCATCAATAGTGTTGCTGCTGATCTTGCTGTGTTGAAAACACCAGGTGAGTGGGGTGCCGATATTGCCGTGGGAGATGGTCAGAGTCTGGGTATCCCCATGCAGTTCGGTGGTCCCTATGTGGGCTATATGTGCTGTACAGAGAAACTGATCCGTAAGATGCCTGGCCGTATTGTCGGAATGACGAAAGACAATCGCGGCCAGCGGGCTTTTGTCCTGACGTTGCAGGCTCGTGAGCAGCATATCCGTCGCCAGAAGGCCACATCGAACATCTGCTCTAACCAGTCGTTGATGGCCCTTTTCGTCACGATCTATATGTCGTTGATGGGTAAACAGGGATTGAAGGAGGCTGCTCAGCTCTCTTACGCTGGTGCTCATTATCTCTGTGATAAACTCCTGGCAACAGGCCATTTCTCTCTTGTTTACGACAAGCCTTTCTTCAATGAGTTCTTGGTTCGTTATGATGGAGATATCGACAAACTGTTCTCGTTCTATATGATGAATGGTATTCTTCCAGGTATTAAGATGAATGACGGAAGTCTGCTCATTGCTGTCACGGAAAAGCGTACAAAGGAAGAAATCGACCAATTTATCGAGTTCCTTCCATTTGTAAATGGTGTACATTAACGGTCAAAATGTGAGATTATGAACAATCGACTCTACGGAAATTTGATTTTTGAACTCTCCAAAGAAGGTCGCAAAGGCTACAGTCTGCCAAAGAATCATTTTGGCGATTACGAGATACCTGCTTCGATGCGTCGTGCTACAGATGCCGAACTCCCCGAGTGCGACGAGTTGACGGTAGTGCGCCACTATACGAACCTCTCTAATAATAATTTTGGTGTGGATACGGGCTTCTATCCTTTGGGCTCTTGTACGATGAAGTATAATCCCAAGATCAATGAGGAGATGGCTGCTCTGCCAAAATTCCAGAACTTGCATCCTAAACAGCCATCCGTCACCGTGAAGGGTGCATTGGCATTGGTCAAGCTTCTTGAGCAGCCGCTTTGCGAACTCACAGGCTTGGCTCACTTCACCTTCAAACCCTATGCTGGCGCGCATGGCGAGTTGACAGGCCTGATGACTATCGACAATTACCATCGTTCGCGAGGGGATATGCAGCGTAAGAAGGTTGTGGTCCCAGATTCAGCCCACGGCACAAATCCTGCTTCTGCTGCCGTCTGTGGCCTGGAGATCATCGAGGTGAAATCTAAGGCAGATGGTACTGTCGATGTCGAAGACCTGAAACGTATTGTGGCTGAGCAGGGGACTGAGATCTCTGCCATGATGATGACCAACCCCAATACGCTCGGCCTCTTCGAGACGAGCATTCCGGAGATTGCTAAGCTAATCCACGACTGTGGTGGCCTGATGTATTACGACGGAGCGAACCTGAACCCGATGTTGGGGGCATGTCGCCCAGGCGATATGGGCTTCGACGTGATGCACATCAACCTCCATAAGACCTTCTCCACCCCTCATGGCGGTGGCGGTCCTGGTGCCGGTCCTGTCGGAGTTCGCGAGGGTTTACAAGAATTCTTCCCTGTGGTATCACCCTATTACGGCAACTTCGGCGTGATGATGCGTGCCTATGCCTATATCCTTTCCTTGGGTCGTGAGCATGTTAAGGAAGTGGGGCCGCTGGCAGTGCTTAATGCCAACTACATCAAGGAATCCCTAAAAGATGTCTATGAACTGCCTATCGACACCATCTGCTGTCACGAGTTTGTGTTCGATGGCTTGAAGGATAAATCGACGGGTGTCACTACGATGGATGTGGCCAAACGCTTACTCGACTACGGCTATCATGCCCCCACGATTTATTTCCCGTTGCTCTTCCATGAGTCGCTGATGATTGAGCCTACGGAGAACGAGTCGAAGGAGACCCTCGACGGCTTCATCGCCGTTATGCGTAGGATAGCTGAGGAGGCGAAGACCGATCCGGAGCTGGTGAAGACTGCACCTCACCATACACCCATTGGTCGAGTCGACGATGTACTTGCCGCCAAACATCCTGTCACCACTTATAAGCAAATGACGAATGACAACAACTGATCTGATTATCATCGGCGCGGGACCTGGAGGATACCGCGCCGCTGAATATGCCGCCAAGCAGGGCCTGAAAGTCGTAATCTTTGAGGCTGGCGAGGTGGGCGGTACCTGTCTTAATGTCGGCTGTATACCCACGAAGACCTATGTCCATGCAGCCACTTTTGCTGAGGCTCGTGAACGTATGGCTCAGGTAGTGCTTCAGTTGCGGAATGGCGTCGAGTCCATCCTCTCGCATCCCAACATCACGCTGATTCGTGAAAAGGCTACGTTTACCGATGCCCATACGGTTAATGGCTTTACGGCTGATAATATCATCATAGCCACAGGCTCTGAGACGAAATGGTTGCCAATTCCTGGCATGGATGATCCACGTGTGGTCGACTCTACAGGACTCTTGAATGTAGAACAGCTGCCTAAACGCCTCTGTATCATTGGTGCAGGCGTCATTGGTATGGAGTTTGCCAGCGTGTTCAATCGTTTTGGTTCAGAAGTCATGGTTATTGAATACCTCAAGGAGTGTCTTCCTGCCCTCGACAGCGACATCGCCAAGCGCCTGCGCAAACATCTTGAGAAGTGTGGTATCACTTTCAAGATGAAGACTGCAGTACAATCGCTCTCCGACATTGATGCCGATGTTATCCTGATGGCCACAGGTCGCAAGCCGCGTACCGAGGGTATGAACCTCGAAGCTGCCGGTATCACCCTCGCTCCCAACGGTGCCATCCCAGTTGATGACAACTTCAGAGTCATATCTCATTCCACCCTACACACTCCTCTATCCACGAATCTTTATGCCATCGGCGATGTCAATGGTAGTCAGATGCTTGCCCATGCCGCAGAGATGCAGGCTGTACGTGCCGTGAACCATATCCTTGGCAAGATAGACGGTATCCGTTTTGAAATTATGCCTGCCGCTATCTTTACCGAACCCGAGGCTGCCTGCGTAGGTCCTACAGAGGATCAACTCAAGGAACAAGGCATTCCCTACGTCTGTAAAAAATCCTTCTGGCGTGCTAACGGCAAGGCTCTGGCGATGAACGAGACTGAGGGCATGCTGAAACTCTTTGTCCTTCCTGATGGCCAGATCATAGGCTGCCATGCCTATGGTGCACATAGTTCTGATATGATTCAGGAAGTAAGCGTACTGATGTGTAAAG
>JAEETC010000210.1 GCA_016286585.1 Prevotella sp.
CCTGTGGACACGGAGTTCTTGTTTGACGAATTTGTGACGATGTTAGAAGTGAGTGGTAAGCGCTCGGCTTTGCCACAGAACAATTCTCTCACCTCTCACCCCTCGCCCCTCACTTCTATCAAGAAAGTTCTCCTTCTTGGCAGTGGGGCCTTGAAGATAGGACAGGCTGGCGAGTTTGACTATAGCGGAGCGCAGGCTTTGAAGGCGTTGAAGGAAGAGGGCATTCACTCGGTGCTCATCAACCCCAACATCGCCACAGTACAGACCTCGAAGGATGTGGCTGATACGGTGTATTTCCAGCCTGTGACGCCTGACTTCGTAGAGCGCGTCATCGAGAAGGAACGGCCTGACGGCATCCTCTTGAGTTTTGGCGGACAGACAGCCCTGAACTGCGGTGTGGAACTCTATGAGAAGGGTGTGTTGGAGAAATATGGTGTCAAGGTGCTGGGTACCCCTGTGCAGGCTATCATCGACACCGAAGACCGTGACCTCTTTGTGAAACGTCTCGACGAGATTGGTGTTAAGACCATCAAGAGCGAGGCGTGCAACACGGTGGAGGAAGTGCAGAAGGCTGCCCATGAGTTAGGCTTCCCTGTAATCTTAAGAGCTGCCTATGCCCTTGGTGGTCTCGGCTCTGGCTTCTGCGACAACGAGGAGGAGTTGCTGGCACAGGCCGAAGAGGCATTCTCGTTCTCGCCGCAGGTGCTGGTGGAGAAGTCACTAAAGGGCTGGAAGGAGATTGAATACGAGGTGGTACGCGACCGCTACGACAACTGTATCACCGTCTGTAACATGGAGAACTTCGACCCGTTGGGCATCCATACTGGTGAGTCGATTGTCGTGGCACCAAGTCAGACGCTGACCAATAGCGAGTACCACAAGTTGCGTGCACTGGCCATCAAGATTATCCGTCATATCGGCATCGTAGGTGAGTGTAATGTGCAGTACGCCCTCGACCCCAACAGCGAAGACTATCGTGTGATTGAGGTGAATGCCCGTCTGAGTCGTTCATCGGCACTGGCATCGAAGGCCACGGGCTATCCCTTGGCTTTTGTCGCCGCTAAACTGGGACTGGGTTACGGACTCTTCGAACTGAAGAACTCGGTGACGAAGACCACGAGTGCCTTCTTCGAGCCTGCCCTTGACTATGTGGTCGTCAAGATTCCCCGTTGGGACCTCACGAAGTTCCACGGGGTGAAGCGTCAGCTGGGTTCGTCGATGAAGAGCGTGGGTGAGGTAATGGCCATCGGCCGTACTTTCGAGGAGGCCTTGCAGAAAGGTCTGCGGATGATAGGTCAGGGTATGCACGGTTTTGTGGAGAACCACGAGATCAGGATTCAGGATATTGAGAAGTCCCTCCACGAACCTACCGACATGCGTATCTTCGTAGTGTCGAAAGCCCTGAAGATAGGTTACACCGTCGAGCAGATTCATCAGCTGACGATGATTGACCGCTGGTTCCTGCAGAAACTGAAGCACATCGTCGACATCGACCAGCAGCTCAAGGAGTACACCCACCTGTCAGAGATTTCTGAGTTTATGGAGCCGAGTGAGTTCAAGGAGTATCTTCAGTCGCCAGAAGTGGCCTTGTTGTTGCATGCTGCCAAGGTCTATGGTTTCTCCGATTTCCAGATGGCCCGTGCCATAGGTCTGGAGAGCCGGATGAAGATGGAACAAGCAGGTCTTACCGTTCGCAAATGGCGTAAGATGTTAGGCCTTGTCCCCACCGTCAACCAGATTGACACTCTCGCAGCGGAATATCCCGCCCAGACCAATTATTTGTATTTGTCGTACCTTTAAAAACAGAAAAATATGTGTGGAATAGTAGCAATACTAAACGTCAAGGAGCAGACACATGAGCTCCGTGATAAGGCCTTGAAGATGAGTCAGAAGATCCGTCATCGCGGACCAGACTGGAGTGGCATCTATTGTGGTGGCAGCGCCATCCTTGCCCACGAGCGACTGAGTATCGTCGACCCTGAGAGTGGTGGACAGCCGTTGTATAGTCCAGACCGCAAACAGGTATTAGCGGTGAACGGTGAGATCTATAACCATCAGGAGATTCGTCGCCGTTTTGCTGGACAGTATGAGTTTCAGACAGGCTCTGATTGTGAGGTGATCCTCGCGTTGTATCGGGAGAAGGGCATCGACTTCCTCGAGGACCTGAGTGGTATTTTTGCCTTTGTGCTCTACGACGAGGAGCGCAACGAGTTTCTGATAGCCCGCGATCCCATTGGCGTCATACCTTTGTATATCGGCTACGACAGCGACGGCACCGTCTATGTCGCCTCAGAGCTGAAGGCGCTCGAAGGACAATGTGAGCGTTATGAGCCATTCCTGCCTGGCCACTACTATTGGAGTGTTGACCCAGGTCAGAAGTGGTACTACCGTCGTGACTGGATGCAGTACGATGCCGTGAAGGATAATCCCGCCTCGGTGGAGGCTATCCACGATGCGCTGGAGGATGCCGTGAAGCGTCAGTTGATGTCCGATGTGCCCTACGGTGTGCTGCTGAGTGGCGGTCTTGACTCGAGCGTCATCTCCGCCATCGCAGAGAGGTTCAGTGAGCATCGTATCGAGGACGACTCGAAGACTCGTGCCTACTGGCCCCGCTTGCACTCGTTTGCCGTGGGACTGAAGGGGGCACCCGATCTGGCGAAGGCGAAACTGGTGGCTGATCATATTGGTACTGTGCACCACGAAATCAACTATACCATCCAGGAGGGTCTTGACGCCATCCGCGATGTCATCTATTTCATCGAGACCTATGATGTTACCACCGTCCGTGCCTCTACGCCGATGTACCTGCTGGCTCGTGTCATCAAGTCGATGGGTATCAAGATGGTGCTTTCGGGTGAGGGTGCCGATGAGATCTTCGGGGGCTACCTCTATTTCCACAAGGCACCTGATGCCAAGGCCTTCCACGAGGAGACCGTCCGTAAACTTGGCAAACTCTATCTCTACGACTGCCTCCGTGCCAATAAGAGCCTGTCGGCCTGGGGTGTTGAGGGTCGTGTGCCATTCCTAGACAAAGAGTTTCTCGATGTCGCCATGCGCACCAATCCTAAGGCAAAAATGTGTCCAGGAAGTACAATAGAGAAGAAAATCGTACGCGAAGCCTTTGCTGATCTCCTGCCTGAGGAGGTGGCTTGGCGCCAGAAGGAACAATTCAGCGATGGTGTAGGTTATTCTTGGATTGACACGTTGAAGCAGATCACTGCTGAGGCCGTCAGCGACGAGCAGATGGCACATGCTGCCGAGCGTTTCCCCATCAATCCTCCAAAGAACAAGGAAGAGTACTATTATCGTAGCATCTTCGCTGAGCATTTCCCCAGCGACTCTGCTGCCCGTAGTGTGCCCAGTGAGGCCTCTGTCGCCTGTTCTACGGCAATCGCCCTGGAATGGGATGCTGCCTTTCGCAACCTCAATGATCCTAGTGGTCGAGCCGTCAAAGGCGTGCATGAACAGGCCTATTAACAGGCCATAAACGGCGTATTTAACTTTTTATAACGCCAACGCGACAATTCATAGTGGAAAAGGTTGTAACTTTGCAACCCAAATGGAATTGTGTGATTATATAAATAAGGTTCGCGAGGACTTTCCCATTCTGTCGCGTGAGGTGTATGGCAAGCCGTTGGTGTATCTCGACAATGCTGCCACCACCCAGAAACCGTTGTGTGTGCTCGATGCCATGCGTGACGAGTATCTGAATGTGAATGCGAATGTGCATCGCGGAGTGCATTATCTGTCGCAGCAGGCAACAGACCTCCATGAGGCAGCCCGCGAAAAGGTGCGAGGGTTTATCAACGCCGGCAAGATCGAGGAGATTGTCTTCACCCGTGGTACCACAGAAGCTATCAACCTCGTGGCGAGTTCGTTCTGCGAAAGTCAGATGCAGCCTGGCGATGAGGTGATCGTCACAGAGATGGAGCACCATTCAAATATCGTCCCCTGGCAGCTGCAGGCGATGAAGCGGGGGATTGTGGTGAAGCATCTGCCGATAACGGATGACGGACGTTTGGTTTGTTCTTCGACAAGCGAAGCGGCAGAGCCGAGCGGCGATGACATCGAAACATACATCACGGAGCGGACGAAGATCATCAGCGTGGCGCATGTCAGCAATGTTTTGGGAACGGTGAATCCCGTGGAGGAGATCATCAAGACGGCTCACAAGCATGGCATCCCTGTCTTGGTGGATGGTGCCCAGAGTGCTCCTCACTTCAAGGTGGACGTGCAGGCGATGGACTGCGATTTCTTCGCCTTCAGCGGCCATAAGATGTACGGTCCCACGGGCATCGGCGTGCTCTATGGCAAGGAAGATTGGCTGGAGAAACTGCCACCGTATCAGGGTGGGGGCGAGATGATTGACAAGGTGACGTGGGAGAAGACCACCTTCGAGCGACTGCCCTTCAAGTTTGAGGCAGGCACACCCGACTATGTGGCTACTCACGGACTGACCAAGGCTATCGAATATATCGATTCCATCGGCTTCGATATGATACAGGCTCATGAGCAGGAACTTACCCGCTACTGCATGGAACAGCTGATGACCATCCCTGATATGCACATCTACGGCCCCCAACTGTCAACTGTCCGCTCGGCCAAAGGCCGCTTGCTACCAACGGGACGCAAGAACTGTCAACTGTCAACTGTCAAAGACGCTGTCGTCTCTTTCAACGTGGGCAACATCCACCACCTCGACATGGGCACCCTTCTCGACCGTCTGGGTATCGCCGTGCGTACTGGTCA
>JAEETC010000045.1 GCA_016286585.1 Prevotella sp.
AGCACACCGAGGGTGGGAATGAAACGCCCCCAGTCCTCTACGGCCTGATACTTGGCTTCGAAGAAGATTTTCCAATTGTCGTTGACGGGCAGCTCTGCACCGGCACCAATGTTGAAACCGACCTTAGCCTCGCTCAGGAAACCGAAGGAGTTGTAGCTGTGACCTACGAGAGCCACACCAACAAGGGGATAATAACGAAGGTTGTCCTCACCGAAGGCATACTGAAGGTTTACATTGACGTCAGACAACGAGACACCATCATGCATAAAGAAGTGATCAACCTGAGCGTCAGCACGGAAGTTATCGAAAATCTCATACTGACCTTTCACTCCGATACCGAAGTTCTTGTAATCAGAATGGATGCCATAACTCAGGCCAGCACCCACAAAAGTATCACCCTGCTCTGCAAACATGGCTGTAGAGAACAGCATCATGCAAGCCATCATCATTAACTTTTTCATACGCATTTCTCTTCTGTTAAGTGTTTAATAATATCTTTATTTAGTCTTAATTCCGCTGCAAAGATATACATTTATTCGTTAAAACAACACATTATTCAATAAAAAATGACTTTCAAGGGGAAAAACTAAACATCGTTCAAGAGAATCTGGAGGATACGCTCTGCCGTACGACCGTCCCAGCGATCGGGCAGTGCACTGTGTTTCCACTCGCCTCTGACCATCTTTGCCACAGCCTCATGCAGGCGATTGGCGTCTTCTCCCACCAACACGTTGGAGCCGACGGAGACCGTCTCCTGATGCTCGGTATAGTCGTTGAGCGTGATGCAGGGGACACCGTTGAAAGTAGCCTCCTCAGCCACATTGCCAGAGTCGGTAATAACCCCCTTGGCATGGGCCGTCAGCCAGCCGAACTCAAGGTAGGACAACGGGGAGGTGGTCAAGAAGTGAGAAGTGAGAGGTGAAAAGTGAGAGATAACCTCTGAGGCTTCTGGACGCAGAGGAGCGATAACGGGGGTATCGCCGGCAGCAGAAAGAAGTGCTTCAAGCATCTTCTGAAGATTCTCCTTATCGGCCAGCAGCGCCTTTCGGTTGAGGGTAAACACGATATACTGGCCTTCCTGAAGATCGGGCATCGACGCAGGCTTCTTCAGACGGTCGTGGTTGAAACGCAACGTGTCCATCAGGATATTACCCACCATATAGGTCTGCGACTGCTCCGACTGTTCGCGAGTAGCCACACCCGTGCTGCGGACACCAGCTGTAAAGAGATAGTCAGAGAGGGCATCGATCACCAAACGGTTGATCTCTTTGGGCATGTTGATGTTAAAGGAACGAGTGCCTGCCACCAGATGAGCCAGACGGATGCCACGCTTCTTGGTGACGATCGCTGCCGCCATCGTAGAAGCCAGGTCGTCGACCACGATGACCACATCGACGGGATGCTCATCGAGGAAACGGTCGAACTGGGCCATCACCTGACTGGTGATCTCGTTTAACCTGACACTATCGACCCCCAGATAAAACTGCGGACGGGGCATCTCAAGGTCGTCGAAGAGTGATGCCTCCAGCGTGGGATCGTCCTCACGACCGGCATACACCAGCAGACACGAAGCTTCCTGACTCCGGTTCAGAGCCCTCACCAAGGGAGAGACCTTGATGAAGTTGGGTCTGGCACCAGCTAAGATACAGATGTTTTTGCTCATAATCGTTTAAATTTGTTGCAAAGATAGGAAATTTATCCGAATTATTTGGATTATTTGCAGAAAATATGTATTTTTGCAAAATAAATACCGAATAGACAATCGTTATGAGATACAATAGAAACTACAGATTACTACTCGCGAGTACCGTGTTGGCACTCACGTCCATATCGGCATCAGCCCAGCAGTTACAGGCCTCGCGCTCGCATTTCTCCACAGAAGACGGGCTCTGCAGCAATGCCATCTCCATGATTACCCAAGACGACCTCGGCTACATCTGGATTGCCACATGGAACGGGTTGTCGCGCTACGATGGCTATGAGTTCTTCAACTATAAGACGGGTAATGCCAGCAGCATCAAGAACCTGCACAACCGCATCCTGGACATCGTCATCGACCAGTCGCAAAACGTTTGGATGCACATGTACGACGGTCGTGTGTTTGTGCTAAACCGCAATACCGACCAGATCGTCAACCCCTTTGAGGGCTTTACTGGCTATGAAGAATACCGTTCCAGTTCTCCCCTACTCGTAACCAGCTCCGGAGAGGTGCTGATCAGTGTCGACGGCAACGGTCTGTTCATCATGAGCCTGGACCGTCGCGGACTGAAGAGCGAGCAGATGAATACCGGTGGCCTCACCATCACCAGCATGGCCGAAGGCTATCAGAGCGACATCTGGTTGGGAACGAACGAGGGCATCCATCGACTGGACCGCGGAAACCTGTCGCTTGAGAAGAAGGCCATCCTTCCCGACGAACATATCTCCTGTCTGCACTCCAACGGCTATAACATCTACGCCTCGACAGCCAACGGCGGCATCTACTCCTTCGCCTACGGTCAGGAGCCGAAACAGCTGCGCAAGCCCAACGGCATGGGTATCTTCAGCATCTATGTCGACAGCCACGGACTCATCTGGTTCTGTGACGACCGCATGGGTGTGTCGCGCATCAACCCCGAGAACGGAAAAGAGAAGTTCTTCGAGCAGACCGTGCTCGTACCAGAGCAAGACGGACGTGGCGGAGAGTTCAACGAGCACGACGGGACGGTATGGATCCGCATGAACCATGGTGGCTATGGCTATTATAACCGTGAAACCGATGTCGTGGAGTATTTCCACAACGACCCCAGCAACCCGTGGAACCTGTCGAACACCGTCAATGCTGCCTTCGTGCTGCCGGAGGGTGTGGTCTGGGAGTCTACCAGCCGACGAGGACTGGAGAAGCTTGAGATACTGAAGAATAACATTGTACGTGTGAGACCCGTGCCCAATGCCATCTCCTCCGTAGAGAACGAAATCCGTGCGATGCTCTACGACAAAGAGAAGAAGATGCTAATGCTCGGCAACAAGAGCAGCTGTCTCTTCCTGATCTACGACGACGGACGGCAGACCACCATCACCCACGACTCACGAGGTAACTCCTTAGGACGTCTCTATGGCATCTCGAAAGACTCCAAAGGCAACTACTGGCTCTGTTCTAAGGACTACGGTCTTTTCAAGATGACGGCCAACGGCAACGGCGGCTGGAATATCCAGAACTACCGACATGAGGACGGCAACAAGAACAGTCTGAGCGACAACAACACCTATCTGGCCGTAGAGGACAAGAGCGGCAACATCTGGGTGGCCACCTATGGCGGCGGTGTGAACCTTCTGACCACCGACGACAAGGGACACACCATCATCCTGCACCCACAGAACGGCATGAAGGACTATCCGAAGAAAGACTTCATGAAAGTGCGCGACATCGAGGCCGACAGCGAGGGCCAAGTGTGGGCCGGCACCACCGACGGCATCCTCATCCTGTCGTATAAGAACAGAGAGATGAAGATTGAACGGCTGAACACCTCTGACCCAGGCGACCAGATGCTGATGAGCAACGACATCGTGTGTCTGAAGCGCGATGCACAGGGACGCATGTGGATAGGAACAAACGGTGGAGGCATCGCCTATACCAACGGTAAAGACGACAACGGCATCTACCATATCAACAACTTTGGATCCAAGGACGGCCTGCCGTCGGAAGAGATCCGCAGCATCACTTTCGATGATCACGGCAACGCCTGGTTTGCCACCGAACACATCATCAGCTCCTTCGACATTGAGAAACGCATCTTCACCACCTTCTCCAACCTCGACGGTGTCGACGAAACGATGATGTCAGAGGGTGGTGCCATCACCCTGGACAACGGTCATATCCTTTTCGGAACGCTCAACGGCTACTACATCGTGGACCGCAACAAACTCATGACGGAAAAGGGTTCGCTGCTGAAACTGCAGATCACAGACTTCTTCGTAGACGATGAGATTCAAAGTCCCAGGATGAATGGCAATTACAACTATTACGTGCCCATGAGCCGTAAGGTGACACTGCCGTCACACAGTTCAAACTTCGCCTTCCGCTTCGCTGCGATGAACTATCAGCTGCAACACCGTGTACACTACCAGTACATGCTTGAAGGCTACGATAAAGAATGGCAGAACGCCGACAAAGACCGAATCGCCTTCTACGACGATGTGCCCGCAGGAACCTACACCTTCAAGGTAAAAGCCTTCCTGCTGGAATCGCCAGACAAATACGACCTGCGCACCATCGAGGTCACTGTTCCCGTATTCTCCTTACTGACATTGACAGCACTCTGGATCATTGGTGCCATCCTGTTGGCAGCCCTGGCAGCCTTCATCCTCATCAGACGGAGAAAAGTTAAAAAATAACAAGGCGCAGCAACTTTTCACTTTTCACCCCTCACTTTTCACTAAAAAGTTGTACCTTTGCACACAGATATACGGGTCGTGCCGCATAGATCGGGATACTCTACATTAAAAAATCATCGGGACTGTTTCCCTTGCCAATGGCGGGCCACAATGATCCTTCGGGAGAGCAGCAATGCCGGTGGATTACAACAGCAGGGAGCACCCTTATCGTGTGAAACAGGAGTTTTCACCAAATCATCGGCACGTACCCGATTTTTTATTGAACATTGAACATTGAGCATTATGTTTTCAGGCATTATAGAAGAATTTGCTACCGTTGTAGCCATTAAGAAAGACCGTGAGAATATCGACTTCACACTGACCTGTTCGTTTGTCGACGAACTGAAGATAGACCAGAGCGTTGCCCATAACGGCGTCTGTCTGACGGTTGTATCTATCAAGGACAACACCTATATCGTCACTGCGATGAAAGAGACCCTCGACCGCACGAACCTCGGACTGCTGAAGGTGGGTGACAAGGTGAACGTGGAGCGCTCGATGCTCATGAACGGACGGCTCGATGGCCACATTGTCCAGGGACATGTCGATGAGACCGCCCGTTGCATCGCTAAGGAAGATGCCAACGGCTCCACCTATTTCACTTTTGAATATCCAGAAAATCGGGAGATGGCAAAGAAAGGCTATTTCACCGTAGACAAGGGCTCCGTCACCGTCAACGGTGTATCTCTCACCGTCTGCAACCCCACCTCGAACACCTTCCAAGTGGCCATCATCCCTTATACCTTCGAGCACACCAACTTCTGCGACATCGAGGTAGGATCCGTCGTGAACCTCGAGTTCGATATCCTTGGGAAATATATCGCAAGATTACAGCAACTCTGAAGGAGTGGAGATAAATGTCTTCGCGCCGTGCTGAAGGAGGAAGTCACGGTCGCGGAAACCCCAAAGGACACTGATACAAGGGAGACCGGCATTAGCGGCGGTCTGGATGTCGACATCGCTGTCGCCTACGTAAACAGCCTCCTGCCCCACCCCTAACTGACGCAAAGCCTCGAAGACGGTGTCTGGAGCAGGTTTCTTGCGGATGCCCTGAGCCTCGTTCTCGCCAATGGCCACCTCAATGGTATCGGGGAAGAAATGGTGGCAAAGCTCCTGGGTGGCCGCCATCATCTTATTGCTGACGACCGCCAGACGACAACCTCTTGCCTTCAGGGCAGCAAGCGTCTCGGAGACACCGTCGTATGGACGCGTGGTATCAAGCGAATGCTGCATATAATGCTCACGGAAAGCATCAAAGGTTTCGTTGAACGCAGGATTGCCAGCACCCTGAGGCACAGCACGTTCCATCAGCTTACGAACCCCATTACCGACAAAGCGTCGGACATCGTCGATGGAGTGTTCTGGCATCCCATGCGTCCGAAGGGCATAGTTGACGGAGGCAGCCAGATCGCCAAGTGTATCGAGTAGCGTCCCATCGAGGTCAAAGATATATGTCTGGTATTTCATCGTTTGGAGCGCTGGATCATCGTGCGTACCTTATTATTATATTTAGTGGCAGCCAGGAGGTCCTCAATGTTCAGAGGCATGCGATACTTCCAACGGTTATAGGGATCGCTGGGCACATTGATACGCTCTTCTCGAGGATTCTTGCCACGCAGCTCCGTGTCCATAGCCAGCCAATCCTGCAATGAGAGGATACAGAGCATAGACGGACAATAGAGATGACGGGCGATGATCTCCTCTGCAAGATGGGCAGGCAGATGCTCTGGGGCACAACCCTGTTTCTGGAGCATGGAGACATAATAGCGCTGAGTGCGCTCTGGACTCTCCTCCCACCAGAGGCGCAAGGGCGACATGTCGTGGGTAGAGACGGTGGCAACGCTGCGATAGGGATTGCCGTCGAGATGGGTGAACTCGAAACCGCTCTGTTTTGGAAGCGACTGTATCTCAAGCGTAAGGATACGCAGATGGTCCAATACGGGCTGTACGCACTCCGGCAGCATGCCCAAATCCTCAGCACAGCAGAGCATTCTGGTATGGCCGAACACCTCAGAGAGACGGCGCATGGCCGTAGCTCCCCAGAAGAAGTTATGACGCTGATAGAAGTAATTGTTGTAGAGTCGCATATAGGCATCCTTCTCCTCAGCGGTAAGTGCCTCATAGACAGGTTCCTGCCAGGCTCCAATACGGGGATGGTACATCTCCGGCTGTCGCGGATCCTCAAGGAAAAGCACATTGCTGACCAGACGGTAAAGCCCATCACGGATCCACAGGCTATTCTCGTCGCCCTTCCCATCGAAAGCCTGCCGCACCTTCTGCTGGGTATCGTATTCTGCCTTCAGATCATAGAGTCCATAACTGCGGGGAATCAGGAAATGTTCACGGACGTAGGGCACATGGAGTCCGAAGAGTCGCTGGAGCACACGATCGTTGATGAAGGGCCGCGTGAAGAGATTCTTACGAAAGGGCAGTCCAAAGTATTCTATCTCGCCTTGTGTCATAGGCAACGCAGGTGAGAAATGACCCATAAGACCAAACACGGCATCGTCGGGAATCTCCCAGATGCGGAAGAAACCCAGCACGTGGTCGATACGGATGGCATCGAAATACTGCTCCATCCAGCGTATCCTGCGATGGAACCACTCTACCAAAGGCAACATTTCGCCTTTCGCTCTATCCTCTTCTCCCCACCGATATGTAGGGAAGCCCCAGTTCTGGCCGTTGGGGGAGAAATTATCGGGAGGGGCACCGGTGGATGCATCGAGGCAGAAGAAATCCGGATGGGTGGCCGTTTCCACACTGTCGCGATTGACGCCGATAGGAACATCACCCTTCAAGCATACCCCATTTTGACGAGCATAGTCGGCCGCAGCCTTCAGCTGGAGGTGAAGGTGGTATTGGATGTAATATATTATGTTTACAGTTAACGGTTTACAGTTTACAGATGATTTGCAGGCAAGCCCTTCTGAATCGGCAGAAGTATTCATCTGTAAACCGTAAACAGTAAACCGTAAACACCAATTAGCATATGGCTCGAGCCAGTCACGGTTATCTTCAAACCACTGCAGGAACTCCTTGGAGTCCAATGTCTGCTGGCCGCAATCCTCAAAGACTGCACGAACATAGTCAGATTTCACCCGCTGCACGGCCTCATAGTCAGTATAGTTCAGGGCATTCAGTTCCCGTTGCTGACGCAGGAAGGCCGTCATGCGTTTCTTGTCACGCAGCGGTCCCAGGGCCTGAAGATCAAGGTACTGAGGATGCAGGGCGAAAGCCGAGACAATGTTATATGGATAAGAGTCGCTCCAAGAACGGGATAAGGTCGTGTCGTTGACGGGTAGGATCTGAATGATCTTCATACCTGTAGCTACCGCCCAGTCTACAAGCAGGCGCAAGTCTCCAAAGTCTCCGACGCCACAGGAGCGGCTGCTACGAAGCGAGAATACCGGAACAGTCACACCTGCAGCCCGCCACGTCTCCTCTTTGATACGGAGTCCCTCACCATAGACCACCAACACGCTACCGTCTGGAAGAGTCTGATAATCGGAGGGAAGCATACCTTCTGTCGTGCGGTTGTCTCCCTCTTCCCAAGCCACGAGGCCACGTGTCGTATCGTCGACAACCACATACTTATACTCTACAGGCAGGGGCACAGCCTCAACATTAACCGGAAGCTGCCACTCGCAATCGCCTATGGGCTCCATCTGAAGATAACGCGCAGGATTCCAACTGCCCAAAGCCGGGTGACTTCCTAATAATGCCAACGACTGGCCCTGACGCAGTTGTGGCGCAGAGGCCCGGAAAAGGATAGTCTTCCGATAGAGAGGAACCCGCTCTACATGCAACTGCCCCCCAGACATCTGAGACGATGTGACTTGGTAAGCCTTACTGTAGAGATGGTACTGCAACGGCACATCACGCCAGAGATCGGGCAGGATATAGTTCTTTGAGACATCAAAATAATAGGTACGCGGAATGCCAGTCCACTCTTGACGCAGTTGACGACCATCTGCATCGGCCACATAATAATAATAGGTGATGGATGTGACGGGATGCTGACGAGACTCGACAGCCGAGGTCTCCAATTCCCAATGCCTACCGTCATTGGTTGTCATGGACTGTCTGCGCACCTTTGCGGTACCGTCGGCACTCTGATAGGTGATAGCCACATACAGGTTTTCACCCCATTGCGTACCATATTGTATAGTAAATCTAAGCTTCATAAATCACTATTTTGCCACAAAGATACGAAATAATTCATAAATCATCACACATAATTCATAATTATTTCGTAATTTTGCAGCAATTTTAATGAATGAGGGTCATGCAAACATATAAGAAGAAGTTCTATATCATCCCCATCGTCATCTGTGCACTGGCTATGGCCGGTGTGTTTGTCTATTATCTGACAGGGAGTTTTTCCAAGTCGGAGCAGTGCGAATACATCTATATTGACGACGACGACAATCTGGACTCCGTAACGGCCAAGATGGCTCCGATAGCCAGTGAGCAGGCTTTACTCAGCTTCAAGCTACTGTCTCTCCATACGGGCTACACAAAAAAAATCAGGAGCGGACGATATGCCATCTTACCAGAAGAAGGAACTATCAGTATACTGCGCAAGCTTAAGAACGGACACCAGGAGCCTGTGAGACTGACCATACCAGAAAGTCGTACAACAGACCGTCTGGCAGGAGCCTTGTCCAGGAAGCTGATGATAGACAGTCTGGCATTATCAATTTTGTTGAAAGACTCGGCCTTCTGTGCCGCACAAGGCTATGATACGGCTACCATCGTCTGCATGTTCGTCCCAAATACTTATGAGGTATATTGGAACACCTCCATTGAAAACCTCATGAACAGGATGAAGAAAGAGCATAACCGTTTCTGGGACAACAACCGACAGGAGAAGGCTACCGCTATCGGACTGGATCCTAACGAGGTTTGTACCCTGGCCAGTATCATCGACGAGGAAACATCGAACAATCCCGAGAAACCGATGATTGCCCGTATGTACTTGAATCGCCTCAAGAAGGGCATGCCCCTGCAGGCAGATCCAACCGTAAAATTTGCCCTGAAGGATTTCGCCCTAAAGAGGATCTATCACGACATGCTGAACGTCAAAAGTCCTTACAACACCTATAAGAACACGGGGCTCCCACCTGGCCCCATCAAGATTGCGTCCGTAGCTGGTATCGATGCCGTATTGAACGCAGCAAACCATAATTATCTTTATATGTGTGCCAAGGAGGATTTCTCGGGTACCCACAATTTTGCCACCACCTACTCGGAGCATCTAAAGAATGCCGCGAAGTATGCCAAGGCGTTGAATGAGAGAGGAATCAAGTGAAATGAGATTATAGAATTAAGAATTAAGAGATTATAGATAATGGAAGAGAAAGTATTGAATGGGACAGAAGAGAGAAAGTCTGTCAGTTTCATAGAGCAGATGGTCAGAGACGACCTCGCAGAAGGAAAGAACGGTAGCAGGATACAGACCCGTTTTCCGCCAGAACCGAACGGCTACCTTCATATCGGTCATGCCAAAGCCATCGCCATTGACTTCGGCCTGGCTAAGAAATATGGTGGAGAGTGCAACCTCCGCTTCGATGACACCAACCCCCAGAAGGAGGATACAGAATATATCGAGAGCATTGAGAAGGACATCAAGTGGCTCGGATTCCAGTGGGCTAACGTCTACTATGCCAGCGACTATTTCCAAGAGCTGTGGGACTTTGCCGTATGGCTTATTAAGAAAGGTCGTGCCTATGTCGACGAACAGAGTGCAGAGGTGATTGCCCAGCAAAAGGGTACCACCACCAGTCCGGGTACAAACAGTCCCTTCAGAGAGCGTCCCATAGAAGAGAACCTGAAGTTGTTTGAGTATATGAACAGCGGGAAATGCGAGCCTGGTACACTGGTGCTCCGTGCAAAGATTGACATGAGTCACCCGAACATGCTGTTCCGTGATCCGCTGATTTACCGTGTACTGAACATTCCCCATATCCGTACTGGGAACAAGTGGAATGCCTATCCAATGTATGACTTCACCCACGGACAGAGTGACTATCTGGAGGGGGTCACCCACAGCTGGTGCACGCTGGAGTTTGTAGAGCATCGTCCCCTGTACGACCTCTTCGTAGAGTGGATGCGTGAATGGGCTGCAGAATGCGGAGCAGAAGCTGAAAGCGGTAGCAAACTCTCAACTCTCAACTCTCAACTCTCAACTTATCAAGGTCCCCGTCAGACAGAGTTCAACAAACTGAACCTGAACTACATTCTCCTGTCGAAGCGCAACCTCAAGGCCTTGGTGGAAGACGATATCGTCAGTGGATGGGACGACCCCCGCATGCCGACCATCTGCGGATTCCGACGCAGAGGCTATTCACCCGAAAGCATCGTAAAGTTCATCGACAAGATTGGTTACACGAAAATCGATGCCTTGAATGATATGGCACTTTTAGAGAGTGTGGTACGCGACGACTTGAATAGTCGGGCAATCCGCGTGTCGGCAGTACTCGATCCTGTGAAAGTGGTACTTACCAACTATCCTGAGGGGCAGACGGAGACACTCACTGCCATCAACAATCCTGAGAACGAGGCTGACGGCAGCCATGAGATAGAGTTCGGACGGGAGATCTGGATTGAGCGCAGCGATTTCCAGGAAGAGGCCGAAAAGAAGTTCATGCGTCTGGCTCCTGGCAAGGAGGTTAGGCTGAAGAATGCCTATATCATCAAATGTGACGAGGAGCATCCCTGTGACAAGGACAATGAGGGACGCGTTACAACCATCTATTGCACATACGACCCAGAAACCCGTAGCGGACAGCCTGGGGCAGACCGTAAGATCAAAGGCAAGACTCTCCACTGGGTCAGTTGTCACAATGCCAAGAAAGCAGAGGTGCGCCTCTATGACCGTCTGTGGAAGGTGGAGAATCCCCGTGACGAGTTAGCTCGTCTTCAGAACGAAGGTCTTTCATATGCCGAAGCCCGGGAACAGATGATGAACCCTGAAAACCTCCAAGTTCTAACCGACTGTTACATTGAGCCATTTGCAGCCACGATGAAGCCACTGAGTCATCTGCAGTTCCAGCGTATCGGTTACTTCACACCCGACCTGGACTCAACGGCTGAGCATCCCGTCTTCAACAAGACCGTCGGTTTAAAAGACACCTGGAAGAAGAACTAAACAGTATTGATGCAGTCAGACGATCTCGCATATTTCGACAGCGAAGAATTCCGTACGATCCTGAACCAATACGAGGAGTCGGTCGAGTCGGAGCATCCTATCTATATCGATGCTGACGACTTGGCCGACATTGCCGATTATTACCATTACAATGGTTTTCCCGATAAAGCAAAGGTTGCCATCGACCTGGCGTTAGAACACAATCCTGAGGCCGTAGGTCCCCTGCTCTTCAAGGCGAGGGAGGCCCTTGCGAACAATGACTATGAGACTGCAAGGGAATATGCAGAGAGGATTGTGGCCGTCGATACGATGGAAGCCGTCTATCTGAAGGGCGAGATTCTGGTCTGTCAAGGTAAGACGGAAGAAGCTGACCAATACTTCATCGAGCAGATGAAGGACATCATGACAGACGAGTTGATGGACTATGTATATGATGTGGCAAATATCTTCTCCGACTACGAACAGCACGACAAGGCCTTCCAGTGGATGGCTCGTTCACAGGGAGACGACTCCGACAGTTTTAAGGAACTGATGGCGCACACGCTGTTCGGTCTTGGGAAATATAGGGACAGTGAACGTATCTTCAACGAACTGATAGACCACGACCCCTACTCTATCCGATATTGGAACGCGCTGGCCAGTGCACAGTTCATGAGAGAGGACTACAATGCGGCCATCACCAGCAGCGAGTATGCCATTGCCATCGATCCTAAAGACCCGGAGAGTCTGTTGTCAAAGGCCAATTGCCTCTACAACCTGTTGAACTACGAGGATGCCCTCGATTACTTCCGGAGATACTCCGAAATAGTGGATGAAGACGAGTTCGGATACCTGTATCAGGGTACCTGCCTCATCAATCTTGGACGGTACCAAGAAGCTATCAAAATTCTCAACAAAGCATTGGAGGTAGCCCCACCCGACTCACAGTATCTCCCAGAGATCTATCAGGAACTATCATTCGGGCACAGCGAACTGGGAGAGCCTGAGACGGCCCTCTATTATCTTGGCGAGACAGAGTCTTTGGATTGCAATCATGCCAGCATGGAGATCATCAAAGGACACATACTGTTAGCCAATAAACGTCCCGAAGAAGCGGCAGAAGCTTTCAAGGAGGCGCTCAAAATGTCAGACAACTCACCCAGGACAATGCTCCGAATCATCGTGTCACTCTATGACAATCAGTATACCCAAACCTCTTACATCTTCCTCAAGCGTTTGTTCAAGGATATGGGTAACGACTGGAACGAAGGTTTCTCCTATATGGCGCTCTGTTGCCGGGACCTTGGCAAGGGAAAAGAGTTCATGCATTATCTGAAGCTCGCCTCAGAGAAAAATCCTAAGGAGGCAAAGACCGTACTCGGTGGTCTGTTCCCCAGTGGAATGGATCCCAAGGAATACTATCAATATATCATCAATCAAACGAACATAGCATAGAAATATGAATTTTATCACCAATATTCTGAACAGTCTGGGATGGTATCCCACCGTCTTCATCCTGATGCTCTTGGAGAGCACCGTAATACCCGTTCCGTCAGAGTTCGTTGTAACTCCTGCGGCATATCATGCAGCAAGCGGCTCACTCAACGTATTTCTCATCATTCTCTTCGCCACATTAGGTGCCGATGTAGGTGCCAGCATCAACTATTTTGTAGCCCTATACGTCGGAAGGCCTGTCATCTATAAGTTTGCCAACAGCAAATGGGGAAAGATGTGCCTGTTAAATCAAGAAAAGGTAGAGAAGAGTGAGAAATATTTTGACGACCACGGTGTCGCCGCCACCCTGACAGGCCGATTTGTTCCTGTCATCCGTCATCTGATTTCCATCCCGGCAGGTCTCGCACGGATGAACTACGGCAAATTCCTGCTATTTACTACGATCGGAGCCGGAGGCTGGCATAGTGTACTGGCTGCCTTGGGATGGTATCTCCATGCTATCGTGCCAGAGGACCAGCTGAACGATAAAATCAGCGAATATGCAGAATATATTAAGATAATCATCCTCGCATTAGTCGTGCTGGCCATCCTTTATTTTGTGGGCAAAAAATGGGTTCTAAAGAAGAATTAGGTAAAGAAACCTGCATAATAATTACTTTTTTTTGAGATTTATTCGTTTGTTTCAAGAATAATTAGTATTTTTGCCGATTATTATCAGCTTATAAGATTATGGCAAGAACAAACAACCATTTGGTCATCATGGCAGGCGGCGTCGGGAGTCGCTTCTGGCCCATGAGTACTTCCGAGAAACCAAAGCAATTCATTGATGTACTTGGTGTCAGCAAAACTCTCCTGCAACTGACAGTAGAGAGGTTTGGGAATTTAGTGCGTCCAGAGAACATCTGGGTCGTCACCAACCAGAAATATGCATCGATTGTCAAAGAACAGCTACCAGACATGCCAGAAAGCAATATTCTTTGCGAACCATGCAGAAGGAATACTGCACCATGTATAGCCTATGTCAGTTGGCGAATCAAGTCAACAGACCCCAAAGCCAACATTGTGGTTACTCCCAGTGATCATATCGTTGTCGATCAGGCTGAATTTCAGCGTGTTGTCAAAGAATGCATGGTATTTACTAGCGAAACTGATGCCATTGTTACACTCGGCATGAAACCTAACCGTCCGGAGACGGGCTACGGGTATATTCAGGCAGATCTCAGCAGTAGTTCTTTGCGAAATAAAGAAATTTTCCGTGTAGACTCTTTCAAGGAAAAGCCCGATTTCAAGACTGCCCAAGAATACATCAAGAAGAATTACTTCTACTGGAATGCTGGTATTTTCATTTGGAACGTGAACACCATCGTCAATGCTTTCCGCGTCTACCAGCCTGCCATGGCCAAGATCTTTGAGTCCATGTTACCTATTTATGGCACACCGAAAGAGCAGGAAGAGATTGACCGTCTGTTCCCAGAATGTGAGAACATCTCTGTCGACTATGCCATCATGGAGAAAGCCGAAGAGATTTTTGTCTGTCCAGCAGATTTCGGATGGAGCGACCTCGGGACATGGGGTTCTCTGCACGAACAAAGCAAGAAAGACCTTTACGGCAATGTATGTATCGGAGAGGATATCAATATCTTTGAGAGTCATAATTGTATCGTGCATACCACTCAAGAGAAAAAGGTGGTCATTCAGGGACTTGACGGGTACATCGTCGCAGAAAAGGATGATACGCTTCTAATCTGTAAGCTCTCTGAAGAACAACGAATCAAACAATTCTCAGGAAACGAATAAATACCATATATGGATAAGAAAGTTGCACTTATTACAGGCATCACCGGCCAAGACGGTTCATACTTGGCAGAATTTTTAATTGAAAAAGGATATGAGGTACATGGTACCATCCGTCGTTCTTCCGTAGACTTTCGGGAACGAATAGCCCATCTGGAAGGTAAGCCTAACTTTCATCTTCACTATGCCGACTTAGGTGACTCCATGAGTATTCTGGGTGTCATAGGCAAGGTCAAGCCCACAGAAATCTACAATCTGGCAGCCCAGAGTCATGTGCAAGTGAGTTTTGACTCTCCAGAGTTTACTGCTGATGTAGATGCAGTAGGTGTGCTTCGCATCTTGGAAGCGGTACGCCAACTGGGACTCACGGACCAGTGCCGTATATACCAGGCCTCCACCTCTGAGCTCTATGGCAAGGTGGAAGAAGTACCCCAAAACGAGAACACGCCGTTCCACCCCTACTCTCCCTATGCTGTAGCCAAGCAATATGGTTTCTGGATTGTCAAGGAGTACCGTGAGGCCTACAATATGTATTGTTGCTCAGGCATCTTGTTCAATCACGAGAGTGAACGTCGAGGCGAGACCTTTGTCACCCGTAAGATCACACTTGCTGCTGCACGCATCAAACAGGGTAAACAGGAAAAGCTCTATCTGGGAAATCTTGGAAGCCTGCGCGACTGGGGCTATGCCAAGGATTATGTGGAGTGCATGTGGCTCATCCTACAACAGCCGGAACCTGAAGACTTCGTCATTGCCACCGGTGTGCAGCATTCGGTACGTGATTTCTGCTACCATGCCTTCAGACATGTGGGCATCGAACTGGAGTTCGTAGGTGAAGGTATCGACGAGAAAGGTATCGACAAGGCCACAGGCAAAGTGCTAATCGAGGTCAGCCCCGACTTCTATCGTCCCACCGACGTCGTCAACCTGTGGGGCGATCCTACCAAGGCCAAGGCTAAGTTAGGTTGGAATCCCAACAAGACCTCATTCGAGGAACTGGTTAAAATTATGGTTGACAGCGATATGGCTAAGGTTGCTGCTGAAGGCGCAGCCGCCAAAGTGCGCACCAATCTGGCTGAATATTTGGAAAAAGGCATCGTGAAATAATATGTTAGACAAGAACAGTAAGATATATGTAGCGGGACACCACGGTCTTGTGGGTTCCGCTATTTGGAATAACCTTCTGGAAAGGGGCTATATGAATCTGATTGGGCGCAGCCACAAGGAACTTGACCTTACAGATCAGGTGGCAGTACGACAGTTCTTTGATGACGAGCGTCCTGATGCTGTTGTCTTAGCAGCAGCTTTTGTGGGTGGCATCATGGCGAACTCACTTTATCGGGCAGACTTCATCATGATGAACATGAAGATCCAATGCAATGTCATCTCTGAGGCCTATGCCCACGGCGTGAAGAAACTGCTATTCCTGGGATCGACCTGTATCTATCCGAAGAATGCGCCACAACCCATGAAAGAGGATTGTCTGCTCACATCACCTTTGGAATATACCAACGAGGAATATGCCATTGCGAAAATTGCCGGTCTGAAGATGTGCGAGTCGTACAACCTGCAATATGGCACAAACTATATCGCAGTGATGCCCACCAACCTATATGGTCCCAACGACAACTTCCATCTGGAGAACAGTCATGTGATGCCTGCCATGATGCGTAAAATATATCTGGCTAAACTCATCCACGATGGTGCATGGGATGCCATCCGTATTGACATGGACAAACGTCCTGTTGAAGGTGTCAATGGTTCTGCAACTAATGAAGCTATTGAGGAGGTACTTGCCAAATACGGAATATATAATAATAAGGTGGTACTCTGGGGTACTGGCACTCCACTGCGTGAGTTCCTATGGAGCGAGGACATGGCCGATGCCTCTGTCCATGTATTGCTGAACGTCAACTTCTCCGACATTATCGGTATTGAGAAATACTCGAGTGTCCATTATGGCGCCAGCACCGATGGTTCTGTAGACCGCAATCATTCAGCAGGCCGTGGAGGAGCCATCCCTAAACTTGGCGAGATTCGCAATTGCCACATCAATGTTGGTACAGGCAAAGAACTCACCATCCGTGAACTCTCAGAACTTGTGGTAAAAGCCGTAGGTTTCGAGGGAGAAGTAGAATTCGATGCCAGCAAGCCTGATGGCACCATGCGCAAACTTATCGACGTGTCAAAACTCCATTCTCTTGGATGGACTCATAAAGTCGAGATAGAAGACGGAGTACAAAAACTATTTGAATGGTACAAAGCAAGCCTTCAATAAAAAAGCCCGCGAAATGCGGGCCTTTTTATTGATATCTTGTTGCTTACTTATTTTGCATACAAAGCAACGATCGTCTCGTACTTCTCCTGCTTACCAGAGGTCTGCTTCGGCTCTTCAACCTTCTTACCATACTCGTAAACCTGCTCAAGGGTCAGCTTGCCATCCTCGAAATCCTTACCAATACCACCGTCGAAGCTGGCATAACGAGCCTTCTTCATGGCAGGTAGCTCAGAATTCTCCAGAATGTCAGCAGCATTCATCAGGGCGCGGGCCATAGCATCCATGCCACTGATGTGTGCGATGAACAGATCCTCGAGATCGGTAGAGTTACGACGAATCTTGGCATCGAAGTTGGTACCACCATTACCCAGGCCACCGTTGCGGATAATCTCCATCATGGCCTGCGTCAACTCGAAGTTGTCGATGGGGAACTGGTCGGTATCCCAACCGTTCTGGGCATCACCACGGTTAGCGTCGATAGAACCCAACATGCCAGCATCGACGGCACATGCCAGTTCATGCTCGAAAGTATGACCAGCGAGTGTAGCGTGGTTCACCTCGATATTCACTTTGAAGTCCTTATCCAGACCGTGAGCCTTCAGGAAACCAATCACAGTCTCAGTATCCACATCATATTGGTGTTTAGATGGCTCCATTGGCTTCGGCTCAATCAGGAACGTACCCTTGAATCCCTTAGCACGAGCATAGTCGCGAGCCATCGTCAGCATGGTAGCCATATGCTCCTTTTCACGCTTCTGATCAGTATTCAGCAGGCTCATGTAGCCCTCACGTCCACCCCAGAACACATAGTTGGTACCGCCAAGTTTGATGGTAGCATCAATTGCGTTCTTGATCTGGACAATAGCACGAGCCACAACGTCGAAGTCAGGGTTGGTAGATGCACCATTTGCATAGCGCTTGTTGCCAAATACATTAGCGGTACCCCAGAGCAGTTTGATGTTGGGGAACTGCTTCATCTTTTCCTGGGCATAGTCAGTGATAGCTTTCATACGCTCCTCATATTCAGCGATGGTAGGAGCCTCTTCAACGAGGTCGACATCGTGGAAGCAGAAGTACTCGATACCCAGCTTGTCCATGATCTCGAAGCCGGCATCCATCTTATCTTTGGCACGCTGAACGGGATCAGTAGCCTTGTCCCACTCGTAGCTGCGGGTCTGACCACCAAACTGGTCTGCAGATGCCCCACCCAGTGTATGCCACCAAGCCATTGCAAACTTCAGCCAGTCTTTCATCTTTTTACCCATCACGACCTTCTCGGGCTCATAATAGTGGAAAGCCATAACGTTCTTACTCTCCTTTCCCTCGAAAGGAATCTTACCTGTAAACGGGAAATACTCTTTTGCCATAATTCCTTAGTTTTTATGATTTTAAGTTTATAAATTCTTCTTCAGAGACTCCTTCCACTGGGCGTATGCAGCTGCATAGGCAGAACGGTCTGCCTCCTTGGGTTCTATCACCTGCAGTTTGTCAAGCGTTGCGAAGGCCTCGTCAGCATTGGAATAGATACCGGCTCCGATACCTGCACCCTTGGCAGCACCAACGGAACCGTCTGTATCATACAGTTCAATCGTTGCGCCACTCACACCTGCCAATGTGTCACGGAACAGCGGACTCAGGAACATATTAGCCTTTCCTGCATGGATCTTCTGGATGTCCATACCCATCTGCTGCATGATCTCCATGCCATAACAGAAGGAGAACACGATACCCTCCTGAGCGGCACGAACGAGATGAGCCTTGTTGTGTTTGTTGAAATTCAGACCATTGATGGAACAGCCGATCTCCTTATTCTCCAACACACGTTCCGCACCATTGCCAAACGGGATCACCGTCACGCCTTCACTGCCAATGGGTACACTGGCAGCCAGGTCATTCATCTCGGCATAGCCGATCTCCGGCGTAATATTACGATGCGTCCAGGCATTCAGGATACCCGTACCATTGATACAGAGCAGCACACCTAATCGGGTCTGATTCTTTGAATGATTCACATGGGCAAAGGTATTGACACGACTCTGCTTGTCGTAGTTCACGTCACCCAGCACGCCATAGACCACACCTGATGTACCTGCAGTAGCAGCGATCTCACCGGGGTTCAATACATTGAGCGACAAGGCGTTATTGGGCTGATCGCCACCACGATAAGTAATCGGGGTACCCGCCTTCAGGCCCAGTTCCTCTGCAGCCTCTTTACAAACCTCACTCTGCACGCTGAACGTCGGTACAATGTCTGCAATCAGCGATGAGTCAAAGCCATAATATTTCATCAGGAAGTCTGCCACCTGATTGTTCTTGAAGTCCCAGAACATACCTTCGGACAGACCACTGACGGTAGTATTGGCTATACCACTCAATCGCATAGCGATATAGTCACCAGGCAGCATAATCTTATAGATCTGACTATAAAGCTCGGGCTCATTATCCTTCACCCATGCCAATTTCGCAGCGGTAAAGTTACCCGGAGAGTTCAACAGATGACTCAGGCACTTCTCTGCACCAAGATCCTTGAATGCCTTCTCGCCATAGGGGACGGCACGGGAGTCACACCAGATGATCGACGGGCGTAAAGCTTTCAGATTCTTATCCACACACACCAGCCCATGCATCTGATAAGAAATACCGATGGCCTTGATGTCCTCAGCTGTGGCACCAGCTTCAACCATGATTTTCTTCAATGCCAGCTTTGCATTATCCCACCACATCTGCGGATCCTGCTCAGCCCACCCAGCCTTAACAGCCATGATGGGTGCTTCCTTTTCAGGGAAAAAAGCTGTTGCAACACACTTGCCGTTGTCGGCATTAACAAGCGATGCCTTCACTGACGAGCTACCGACATCAAATCCTAATAAAAGTCTATTAGCCATTTTTCAAACAGATTTTGTATAATTATATTACGCTTTAGATGCAAATTTCCCTATTTTTTTTTCATTTTTGCAATATTTTTACGTCAAAATGCATTTTTTTACCAATTTTTGTGTTCAATTAAAATATTTTGTTTACCTTTGCACGATAGAATATCATTATTACGTAATATAAACCATTCTTTTATGAAGAAAAAAATACTAATACTTGACGACAAAGAGACCATCGCAAAGGTGCTCTCCATCTATCTGATGAGCGACTATGACGTACAGTGGCTTCCGGATGGACTGCAGGGAGTGAAATGGCTCCAGGCAGGAAACACACCAGATCTGATTATCTCCGACATCCGTATGCCCGGTATGCGTGGTGACGATTTTTTGGAGTGGATCAAGCAGAACGAACTGTTCAAACATATTCCAGTCATCATGTTATCCAGCGAAGACTCCACCAGCGAACGCATCCGCCTGTTGGAGATTGGCGCTGAGGATTACATCGTGAAGCCATTTAATCCAATGGAGTTGAAAATCAGGGTGAAGAAAATCATCCCATAATATAATGTATATACATATTATATAATATATGATAGGTATAGTATATCTCGGCAACAATCCAGAAACCCAGGAACGTTTGAAATACATTCCGGGGCGGTTGGTTCAATTCACCACCAACTATAAGGATGCTGCCGCAGCCTGTGCTCCTCACGTTCGGAATGAACATGTCATCATGTTCTACGAACAGAGTGTGAAGGCAGAAGATGTAACTGCTATCACCTATATCAAGAAGAAATGCAAGAATGCCTACATTATCCTGTTGACAAGCGAACTGACGTTGGACGATCGGAAGGTCTACCAGAAGTGTGGTATCAACGACACCATAGATCAGAAATCATCCATCACGGAATTGAATAAGAAAATCCAGTTTATCTCCGACCGGGAGATGATGCTGTTCGACGATGCGCCTTCCAAGCACCGCATTCTCCGTTTCAAGATTCCTCTTTGGAAACGTTTGTTTGACATATTCTTCTCTTTGTTAGGCATTATTATCCTATCACCAGTATTTATCATTACGGCCATCGCAATCCGTTTGGAGAGCAAAGGGCCGGTTATCTTTAAGTCAAAGCGAGTGGGCACCAACTACACGGTATTCAATTTCTTGAAGTTTCGTTCCATGTATGCCGATGCTGAGCAGCGACTGAAGGAAGTAGCTAAGGAGGCAGGCAATCAATATGCAGAAAAGCCTGAAGAGGACAAGGAGCAGCAGACAGTCATTACAGCCCCGCTTGGTGATGAGGCAGAGATGATGATGATGGATATGGGCATGGAGTCTGGCATGATGATCAGCGATGATGAGGTGATGCTCGTTGGCGATGACTTCGTTGTGGCAGAGTCCGACTTCAACAAGGAGAAGGAAGAAGAAGTTAACAATGCCTTTGTGAAGATTGAAAACGACCCGCGTGTCACCAAGGTAGGTAAGTTTATCCGTAAGTACAGCATTGACGAGCTACCACAGCTCTTCAACATATTGAAAGGCGATATGTCCATCGTAGGCAATCGCCCGTTGCCTCTCTATGAGGCTGAGAAACTCACCATAGACTCCAGCATCGATCGCTTCATGGCTCCAGCCGGTCTTACCGGCCTGTGGCAGGTGGAGGAACGCGGCAAAGGAGGTATGATGTCAGCAGAGGAGCGTAAGCAACTCGACATCACTTATGGCCAGACCTACTGTTTCACGTTGGATATGAAAATCATATTCCGCACACTGACGGCATTCATCCAAAAAGATAACGTATAA
>JAEETC010000046.1 GCA_016286585.1 Prevotella sp.
GTATAAAAAACAGAAAGAAGTGAAGATTGCTCTCCACTTCGCTCTGTTTCACTCGAATTTCGATGATCTGCGGCAGGAATTATTTGCCGTGGTTCTCATCAGAAACCGTTAACTTCTTGCGGCCCTTAGCACGGCGGGCGGCCAGTACGCGGCGACCATTCTTGGTGGCCATTCTCTCACGGAAGCCGTGCTTGTTCACGCGACGGCGATTGTGCGGCTGAAATGTTCTTTTCATTGCTTTTTATACTTATTTATTTGTTCAAATTCAACGTTTTGGGGTGCAAAAGTACTCATTTCTTTTGAATTACGCAAGTTTTCTTCGAAATTTAGTGCAACTTTTTATGTTTTTTTCCAAAAAAGCAGTACCTTTGCACCCGAAAACGATAAAAAGTAACAGTTTTAAGGTATATGATTAATTCACAAGACATTAAAAAGGGCACCGCCATTCGCATGGACGGTAGCATCTGGGTTTGCATCGATTTCCAACACCGCAAGCCAGGCAAGGGTAACACGATTATGATTATCAAGGTAAAGAACGTCACCGACGGTCGCGTATTGGAGCGCCGCTTCAACATCGGCGAGAAACTGGAGGATGTCGTCATCGAGCGTCGCCCCTATCAGTATCTCTATGAGGATCAGTCTGGACGTATCTTCATGAACCAGGAGACCTTCGAGCAGATTCCCATCGACAACGAACTCGTGATCGGTCATGAGTATATGAAAGAGAGTGATATCGTGGAAGTCGTTTCTGACACCACCGATGGCACCATCCTCTACGCTGAGATGCCCGTGAAGACCGTTCTTCGCGTGACTCACTCTGAGCCGGGTATCAAGGGCGACACCGCTACCAACACGCTGAAGCCCGCTACTCTGGAGACTGGCGTCGAGGTACGCGTTCCTCTGTTCATCAACGAGGGCGACCTTATCCAGGTCGACACTCGCGACGGCAGCTATCTGCAGCGCGTCAAGGAATAATGAAATACTCTATTATCGTTCCTGTCTACAATCGCCCTGAAGAAGTGGGCGAATTACTCGAAAGCCTATCTAATCAGACACTGAGGGATTTCGAGGTGATCATTGTGGAAGACGGATCGGTAAAGACCTGCAAGGATGTTTGCGACAAATACGCAGACATCCTTGTTTTGCATTATTATGCCAAGGAGAACAGCGGACCCGGGCAGAGCCGCAATTATGGCGCCGAACGTGCCAACGGCGAATACATTATTATATTAGACAGCGATGTCGTACTGCCGAAAGGCTATGTGGAGGCTATCGACAAGTCTTTGTCATCTGAGAAGGAAGAAATCGTTGCCTTCGGCGGCCCTGATGCAGCCCATCCGTCATTTACCCCTGTGCAGAAGGCCATCAGCTATTCGATGACCTCGTTCTTCACGACAGGCGGCATCCGGGGCGGAAAGGCCAAGCTCGACAAGTTCTATCCCCGTTCGTTCAACATGGGCATCCGCCGAGATGTCTACCTGCAGTTAAGTGGATTCTCGAAGATGCGCTTCGGCGAGGACATCGACTTCTCCTACCGCATCGTGGAGGCAGGCTATCGTCCGAGGCTCTTCCCAGAGGCCTGGGTGTGGCACAAGCGGCGCACGGACTTCAAGAAGTTCTTCCGTCAGGTGTATAACAGCGGTATCGCCCGCATCAACCTTGAGAAGCGCCATCCTGGCACGATGAAACTCGTCCACCTGCTACCGACGGCCTTCACCGTGGGCGTCATCGCCCTGATCCTCATCTCTGCCGTAGGACGGGCTCTGATGCACTACGTTGATCGCGACCAGTTCTACTGGATGTGCTTCGGCCCTTGGATACCTATTATATTATATAGTCTATTCATCTGCATCGACTCGACCATTAGGAATAAGAGTCTGAAGGTGGGACTGCTCAGCATCCCAGCGGCCTTCGTCCAGCTCATGGGTTACGGACTCGGATTCATCGAATCATGGTGGAAGCGGTACGTGCTACGACAAGACGAATTTACAGCTTTCGAAAAGACATTCTACAAATAATAACCCTTTAAAACTTAAATGAAGCACTATGAAGAAACTCAACATCAATCAATGGGCGCAAGAAGACCGTCCACGTGAGAAGATGGCAAGTGCAGGAACTGAAGCACTTACCAACGCAGAATTGTTAGCCATCCTCATCGGCTCTGGTTCCACAAAGGAGACAGCCGTCGACCTGATGAAAAAAATCCTCGCCGACTGCAACAACAACCTGAACACGCTAGGTAAGATGACCATCCGCGATCTATGTCGGTACAATGGCATTGGCTTGGCGAAGGCCATCACTATCCTTGCTGCCTGCGAACTGGGCAAACGACGTCAGGCAGAGACCCCCGAGGAACGGCCAGACCTGGGTACTGCCACCCGCATCTACAACCATATGCACCCCGTTATGCAGGATCTTGACGTAGAGGAGTTCTGGGCACTGCTGATGAATCAGCACTACCGTCTCATCAAGAAAGTACGCATCTCGCATGGCGGCATCACCGAGACAGCCGTCGACATCCGCGTCGTCATGAAAGAAGCCGTCCTCGCCAACTGCACCATCCTCGCCGTCTGCCACAACCATCCCTCAGGCAACCTCTCCCCCAGCAAGGCTGACGATGCATTGACAAGAAGTATCAGTAGAGCCTGTGAGGTTATGAACATCCACTTCCTGGATCATGTGATTGTCACAGACGGCCAATACTACTCATTCCACGAGCAGGGGAAGTGCTGATGTCAATAACTACATGGCAGTCCTGGGTGTGATGAGAAGAGCAAGCCAGATTGAGAGACCAATATCTCATCAGTAGGTAGCGATCTGCTTGACGTCATCCTCAAAGGTATCCTTCTGCAAGGCCCGGGACTTGAGTTTTGAGCGGTAAGTATAGATGGTTGTTATCGACGAGCGCAGGATGTCGGCTATCTTCTGGTTGTCGACAATACCCAGTCGGATGAGAGCCAGCACGCGCAGTTCGGTAGTCAACTTTGTGGAGTCTTCTTCTATTTCAAACTGGCTGTCGGGTGTCATCAGACGGTTCACCTCACTAATGAAATCAGGATAGATATTCAGGAAGGCTGTGTCGAAATTCTGGTGGAACATCTTGACACCCTCGTTGATGGCCGAGCTACTCTTCAGTTCGGCATAGAGGTCTTCCAACTTACGGTCGCGAGCCAGGCGGTTAAAGTATTTGTGCCGCTCCTCACCCCGATGGATGAGGGCACTGCACAGCTCCAGGAATCGACCAATGTATTCGTCCTTAATACGGTTGGCCTCCTTCATCTGGGAGTTGAGTGTTGAGAGTTGGGTGTTGAGTGTCTGCATGTCCTCGTTCTGGCTGGTGAGCACCGCATTCATCTGGTTGATTTTCCTATTGGCGATGCGACGCTTGTAGAGCAGCCAGAAATTAAAGAGGATGAGGCCCACCAACAAGAGAGCGATTGCGGCCAAAATGGTGAGCAGCCGGTTAGTGCGCTGCAATGCATGTTCTCGCTCGGTATCGTAAGCCTTAGTAATAACCGGTGCCAGCCGAGCCACCTGCATGCTCCGCAAACGACTGCCATATTGTTGTGCATCGTTGCTGGCTCGCGATAGGTAGCGATAGGCCCGTTCATAGACTCCCCTTTCCATCAGTATAGATGCCAGTTCGCGCAGGGCATTATTCTCAAGGATGGCACCGCGCAAATCGCTGATGGCCGAGAGTAGCAGATAATACTCCTGCTGCTTGGGATTATTGTTCTTCCAATAGAAATAGGCCAATGTACTGGCGACAATGCTATAGCGACGATCGCCCGACTGCAAGGTAGGCAGATACTGCTCAAACTGCCGGACAGCTCCATCTACATCCCCTTGCTCACAGGTATAGCTGGCACGGCTCGTCATATACTCGAACGATTCCTTAGGAGCAATCTGTAATAATAACTGACGAAAATGCTGCGCACTGTCGATATAGTTCATGAAATAAGGTGTGTATTGTGCCATCTCCGAACGGTAGAGATTCAGTTCTGCGCGCTGGTTGTAGTACAATACCCTGGTTTCGGTTGAAAGCCGGGCTGGTTGTATACTGTCAAGCAGCAGCCGGGCATTGTTGAATATGCCCGAGACGCTGAGAATGTGGGCCAATCGTATGGCACTGGCGGCATGACGATCAGCATCGGTCGTTGCCAAAGGGCTCTGTATGTTGCGATTGATGTAATAGTAGGCTGAGTCAAAACGGAATGCTAGATACTCGTCGTAGAGCCGAAGATTCTTGTCGTATTCTTGTTCTGGTGTCAGTGTGACGCCCTGCAGACCCTTGGAGAGTGTCATGATCTGCGATTCCTTAGCAGCCACGATTTCGTCGTGACGTTCTATCAGACTGTCGAGTGTCTGATAGAGCCGGTCTGTCTGAGTGTCGGCAACAGGTCTTCCACATGCTACGATGAGCAAGGCTGTAAATGCGATGGCTACCAATTTATTCATTGTATTCCGAGTTTAGTTATTAATTCGGCACAAAGTTAATGATTCTATTTGAAACTACCAAATCCAAGTACATGATAAAAGACTAAATCAAGATAAAAACGGATTGCAAAAGTTTTGATTTTCTATTGCGCATTGAAAAGGAATACTTTGATTATCAGGTAATTATATTTTTAAGTATTTTGATTTTTGTTTGAACAGCTTGTATATGGACATTTATCGTCTTAACTTTGCCGTCGAATTCACAATCAATGTATAAAAATTTGTTCCTCATGCATAAGTTATTAGTTAGGTTAATTGTTTTAGTTAGTTGTAGTTTCTTTGCCAACGTTCAGGCAAAGGATGCTTTGGTCTGTTCACCCGACAGCACCGTGACGGTTGCTGTCGGCGTGAAGGCCAGCAAACCCTATTACACGATTAAGTATGGTGCAAAGACGATTGTCGCTCCCTCGCACCTCGGTTTCCTTCTCGACAAAGGATCATTAGGTGATGATGTCAAGTTGATGGGCAAAAGCTATGCTTCGAAGGACGAGACGTGGACACAGCTCTGGGGCGAAGAGGAGACGGTGCGCAACCATTACAATGAACTTACTGTGAATTTCAGAGAGAAGTCAGGCCGACAGATGAGCGTCGTGTTCCGTGTGTTCAACGACGGTGTCGGCTTCCGATATATTCTGCCAAGTATCAGTAAAGGTGAGAAGTATTGTATTCAGGACGAATTGACCGAGATCACCTTGGCACACGATGCCAAGGCTTGGTCGATTCCTACTAACCGTACTGAATACTTCGAGGGCATCTACACCGCTGATCTGCTGAGCAGGAAAGATACCGTATGCACGCCGCTCACCATAGAATACGAGGACTCGCTATACCTCGCCATCCACGAGGCTGCACTTGAGGACTATGCCAGCATCAACCTGACACCCGTTAGAAGTGAAGAGTCAAGAGTGAAGAGTGAAGAGCTTGCTTCCGCTGTAAGGTTGCAGACGGCACTGACACCTTGGCAGAGTGGGGTAAAGGTGTATTGCGAGGGGGAGACGAAGTCGCCTTGGCGTACTATTATAATAGGTAAGACAGCTGGTGACCTGATGACCTCGCGGCTGATGCTGAATCTGAACGAGCCATCAAAGATAGAAGACACTTCCTGGATTGAGCCGGGCCGATACATCGGCATCTGGTGGAGCATCCACAAGAAGCAGAACACCTGGGAGATGGGTCCGACACACGGGGCAACCACACAAAACGTAAAGAGATATATCGACTTTGCTGCCCGTCACGGCTTCAGCGGTGTGCTGGCAGAGGGTTGGAATCCAGGATGGGGACAGGGCGAGAAGATCTCGTATCTGAAGGCTTATCCAGACTTTAATATAGAAGAGGTATGCAAATACGCTCTGTCGAAAGGCGTGCGCTTCATCGGCCATACGGAAACGTGGGGCAATGCAAAACTCTTAGAAGAGCAGATGAACTCCGCCTTTGCATGGTTCAACCATCTGGGCATCCGTGCCGTGAAGACGGGCTACGTGGGGCATTTCTTCGACGGCAAGGAACTGGCTAAGTCGCAGTACGGCATCCGCCACTACCGTAAGGTCATTGAGACGGCTGCCAAGCACCACATCATGATTGACAACCACGAGCCTGCCATGCCCACCGGTATTCAGCGCACCTGGCCCAACCTGATGACTCAAGAGGGTGTTCGCGGTCAGGAGTATAATGCCTGGGACCGCAGAGGCGGCAATCCTCCTGCCCATACCGTCACCCTGCCCTTCACCCGCTGTCTGGCCGGGCCTACGGACTTCACGCCTGCCATCTTCAACTTCTCGGAGGTGGTGAAAGGCACTCATCCTCACTCAACTCTGGCGAAGCAGCTCGGCGAGTTCGTGATTATCTACAGTCCGTTGCAGATGGCTGCCGATGCCATTGAGAACTACGAAGGCCAGCCTGCTCTGACATTTATCGAAAGTTGTCCGACGACCTGGAGCAAGACGATTGTCCCCAACGGTGAGATAGGCAAGTATGTGACTGTAGCCCGAAAGGAAAGGCAACGGGTAGGCGCGTCAGCGGGAATGCGGGGTGGTGACCGCTGGTTTATCGGTAGCATCACCAATGAAGAGGCTCGTGAACTGTCTCTGAGGCTCGACTTCCTGGATGCCGATGCCACTTACCGCGCTGTCATCTATGAAGACGGTCCTGATGCCGACTATGAGACGAATCCCTATCCGATGACTATTCGTCAGGAAGAAGTGACCAGCGGGAGTACACTGAAGCTCAGACTTGCCCGTAGTGGAGGTGCTGCCGTAAGGATTGAGAAATTGGAAAAATGAGAATTATCTTTATAAGTAACTCTAATTAATTAAAAAGTAAAACAATGGAAAAAACGAAGAGTCAATTCTGCCGCTTGCTCATGCTCATAGCGGTTGTGTGTTTTGCCTTGGATGTTTCAGCGCAGACCACCGTCAGTGGCCATGTGAAAGACGACACTGGTGAGGATGTCATCGGCGCCAGCGTCATGGAAAAAGGAACATCGAACGGCACCGTCACAGACTTTGACGGAAAATTCACTTTACAGTGTAAGTCTGGTGCGACACTGGTGATCAGCTTTATCGGCTACAACCCGCAGGAGGAGAAAGCCAAAGATGGCTTGGAGATCACGCTGAAGGAAGACGTGGCACAGCTGAACGAAGTAGTGGTCGTGGGCTACGGCTCGATGGCCAAGAAAGAGATTTCGAGTTCGGTCGTTCAGATCAGCAAAGATCAGTTCAACCAAGGAGCCGCCAGCGACCCCATGGCCCTGATTGCCGGTAAGGTGGCTGGTCTTAACGTGGCCTCATCGGCCGATGCCAACCCCAACGCCATGACCAATATCCAGGTGCGTGGTGCCGGATCGCTCACGGCCTCTAACGGTCCCCTGGTAGTCATCGACGGTATCGCCGGCGGTGACCTGCGTAACATCGCTACTCAGGATGTGGAGTCGATCACGGTGCTGAAGGATGCCGGCTCGGCTGCCATCTACGGTACCCGTGGTGCCAACGGTGTGATTCTGGTAACGACGAAGAAAGGCTCCGGCACGGCTGGCGTCACCAACGTCACCTACGACAGTTATATTGCCTTCAACGTGCAGAAACCGCGTGTTGGCATTCTCTCAACCGATGAGTTCCGTCGTTCGCGCCGTGGTCAGGACTATGGTGCTGATACTGACTGGTGGGATGAGATCACTCGTCCTGTCAGCTATAATCTGAACCAGTATCTCTCTATCGATTCTTCCACGAAGAACGGTTATTTCGGCCTGTCAGTGAACTATAAGAAAGGTAATGGTCTGGACATCGTTTCCGGACGTGAGGAATACGGCGGGCGCTTCGTCGGCGAACAGCGTGTACTGAACAACCGTCTGCAGTTCAACTCATCGCTCTCTGTCCGCAAGGTACACGAGGAGTGGGGCAACGACGGACTGTTTGACACCGCCCTGACCATGAACCCCACTGTGCCCGTGAAGAATCCCGACGGCACATACTATCAGCCCAACTCGCCTACCGACATCCACAACCCTGTGAACGACCTGAAGGAGAATGTCAGCCAGGGCGACCGCATCTACCTCTTGGGTAATGCCGATGTGAAGTTAAACATCCTGCAGATGGAGCAGCACAATCTGAACACCTCGCTGAGCTATGCCCTGCAGTACAACGATCTGAAGGACAACTTCTATACACCGTCGACCTCCAGCGAGTCGTTCTGGAATGGCTATGCCGGTCGTGCCCGCATCAACTACCAGAAGTGGTGGACGAACCGCCTGGAGTGGCTCGTCAACTACACGCTGACGCTCAATGAACACCAGTTGAAGGCCGTGCTCGGCTATTCATGGGAGCGCAGCAAGTGGGAGCAGAGCGGCAACGAGAACATGGGTTTTGTCTACGACGCCCTCTCGTATCATGGCATCGGAAGCGGCAGTTATCTGCGCGACGGCAAGGCCAACCTCTGGGCAGGCAGTTCAGAATCGACGCTGATAGGTTTCTTCGGACGTCTGAACTATAACTACAACGATATGATCTTCGCTTCGGCTTCGATGCGCCGTGAGGGCAGCACCAAGTTTGGTGCCAACACCAAGTGGGGTAGCTTCCCCTCAGCATCCCTGGCCTGGGAACTCACCAAGGCTCCGTTTGCACAGAATCTGGCTCAGACCTTCCAGAGTCTGAAACCCCGAGTAAGTTATGGTGTCACTGGCCGTTCTGACTTTAATGCCTATCAGAGCATCGCCACCTATAGTACCCGTGGTGCCTATCTTATCGACAATCAGTGGATCAACGGCTATGCACCCTCGCTGAATGCCAACCCCGATCTGGCTTGGGAGAAGTCTACGGCTTTCAACGTGGGTGTCGACTTCGTAGCCGTGAACAGCCGTCTGCGTGGTAGTGTGGAGTACTTCGACCGCCGTTCTCAGGATCTGCTCTACAACTATACGGCTCCGCAGCCGCCGTTCATCTACAACACCATCTTGGTGAACGTCGGAACCACCAAGAATACAGGTATCGAAGTGTCGCTCGACTACGACGTGCTGGCCAAGAAAGCCCTCAAGTGGACGACCGGCATCAACTGGAGCATGGGGCAGACCAAACTCACCAAACTCTCAAGCGATGCCTATCAGATGGCCTACCTCGACCTCTATCAGAAGCCGGGTCCCGGCACCAGCGAGTATTTCTTCCGTGTGGAGGAGGGCGGCAAGATCGGTCAGTTCTATGGCTACGAGCATGCCGGTGTCGATGAGAACGGACTACTGCTCATCTACGACAACAATGGCAATGCCGTGCCCGCAGCCCAGGCCGATCCCACCTACAAGCGTAATATCGGCAACGGCGCTCCCAAGCATTTCCTGTCGTGGAGCAACTCGCTGAGCTACAAGAACTGGGATCTCAGCATGCTCTTCCGCAGTGCCCTCGGCTTCGAGATCTTCAACATGCGTAAATATGGTATGGGACTGAAGGGAGCGGGTACCGACAATGTGCTGCGCACGGCCTATACCGACTATGCCGACGTGGAGTCGAGCGGTGGTATCATCTCAAGCTATTTCCTCGAGAACGGCAACTACTTCAAGCTCGACAACGTCACTCTGGGCTATACCTATAGTCCGAAGAACCGCCAGTTGGTTGAGAACCTGCGTGTCTACCTCACCGCCAAGAACGTCTTCACGCTGACAGGCTATGAAGGCAACGACCCCTCAATCGTCACCTCTACGGGCATCACTCCCGGTATCGATTCCAACAGTGCCTATCCGCAGGCAACAAACATCACAATGGGCGTTACGGTAAGATTCCATTAATTGAAAATTGATAATTGAAAATTGATAATTATGACTACATATAAATATAATAAGGTAGTGGCAAGAGTTTGCTCGTTCCTCCTTCCACTTTCCTCTTTCCTCGTTACCGCCTGTACAGATCTTGACGAGAAAGTGTACGACCGTATAGACGCCGGTGTCTATTATCAGAATGAGGCTAGTGTGAAAGGCGCTGTGGCAGCCATCTACGGACAGACATCACAGACACTGGCTGGCGAGAACTTCTTCCACCTCTCGGAATACCCCTCCGACCAGATTACCTGGCGCGTATGGAATGCCGGACTCTGGGGATGGGACGAAGCTATGAAGACCGTGCTCTCATGGCACAACTGGACTTCAGAGTCGACCATCATCAATAATGCCTGGAACGGAGCCTGGACGGCTATCGGACTGGCCAACCTGCTGCTCAGCGACCTAGAGGGTCTGAGTGCTGCAGGACTGGGGATGAGCGATGCACAACTGGCACAATATGTGGCCGAGGTGCGCACCATCCGTGCCTGGAACTACTACTGCATCTTCGAACTCTGGGGTGGTGCCCTGCCACTGAACACCTCCGCCAGCAGTGAGGTGCCTGGTACTGCCGATCCCGACTGGAACACCTCGTGCAAGAAGATCTACGACTTCATTGCTACCGAACTCGACGAGACAGTCAGTGCCTTGGCCAAGGACGATGCCAACCACTCGATGGTGAACCGCGCCAATCAGGCAATGAACCGTCTGCTCAAGGCCCGTCTGCTGCTCAATGCCGAGGTATTCATCGGTGAGAGCCACTATGACGAGTGCGAAGCCCTGTCGAAGGAGATTATCAACGGCACATACGGCAACTACGCCATCGACGAGAACTACCGCAACCTCTATTCGATGGACAACGTGAAGAGTCCTGAGGTCATCTTCGCACTGGCTGCCGAAGACGGTCAGGGCGCTGCCAACGCCATCTCGAATGTACGAACGATGGTGGGCATGTGGTATGGCTATGCCGACTACTTCGGACAGAGCTACGACGGTATCGGCGCCTGGAACTGTGTGTGCTTGGTTCCTTCGTTCGACAACTCAGGCACCGTCCTGCCTACTGGCGGTACTACCGGTGCCAAGTGTTTCCTGGACTATGGCGACAAACTGGGTGCCCCTTACGAGCGCTTCGACGACCGCGACATCCGCAAGCAGAACTACACCTACGATACTGCTACTAAGACCCACGGCCCGGGCATGTTCCTGAAAGGCGTTATCCGTGCCAACTTCGGAACGGGCGACGTGCTGAAAGCCGATGCAGACCGCGATGGTCAGGATCTGGTGTATGTCGACCAGCTGGGTACCTTCCTCAATCAGGGGCGCAATCTCGAGACGGTGATGAGTCCCCGTTGGGGCGAGACCAACTCCGGTGTCCGTCTGGTGAAGTATCCGCTGTATCCCAACGATGAGCAGGGCGGTTTCAAGAGCATCGACGATGTGCAGTTCCGTCTGGCCGAGGCCTACTATAATGTGGCCGAGTGTGAGATGCGCAAGGGCAACAGTTCCGAGGCCAAGAACTATGTGGATGCTGTACGTGCCCGCTACTATAAGACTTCCGACCGCAGTTCTGCACTCAGCATTCCCGGACCAGGCTTCACACAGTTCGATATGGACTGGATGCTCTCTGAGTGGGGCAAGGAATATCTGGGCGAGGGTAACCGCCGTCGTACCGACCTGCGCCGTTTCGACAAGTTCACGCAGGGTCAGTGGTGGTTCTGGGGACGGGCTACCGAGGACGGCATCAGCCTGCCTGCTCAGCGCGACCGTAAGTATGAGTGGTATCCATTGCCACAGACGGCTATCTCTGTCAATCCCGGATTGATTCAGAACCCGAGTTATCAATGAAGATTGAAAATTGAAAAATGAAAGCTTAAAGCTTAAAGTTTAAAGATTAAAGATTATGAATACCAAGATATATAGTCTGATGTTAGGTCTGTTGACCCTGACGGGGTTGCTGACAGGCTGTAAGAGCGACGAAGACATCACGTTCGACCATGAGCGTCAGCAGTTTGAGACACGGGCCGAACGTATCCTGCTGGAGTTCATTGCCCCCTTCGGCACCACTGCCGACGAGGAGATCTATATCACCGGAGCCTTCAACGGCGAGGAAGAGGCCGTCGGCAATCCGCAGTATCTGTTGACAAAGGCCCCCAACAGCAATATCAAGTGGGGCATCTATCTCGACCCCAGCACTTTCGTAGGCGGCAAGTCGTTGGCCGACGGTTTCCGCTTCTTCTCAAAGAATCAGGGCAAGGAGTTCACTACTGCAGGTGATGAGGCGCTGCATACCGACAATCCGGGCGTTGGCACCTTTACCAACATCTGGGGACAGCGCTGGGAGAGTTACTACTGGAGTGGTGGCGAGGCACCAGAGCCTGAGCACGACGGTTTCGCCGTATATGTCGACGATCAGACGGGCTGGGATGTGCTTACCCTCTATATGTGGGGCGACGTCAACAACCTGAACGGCGACTGGCCCGGCATGAATGTCACTGGCACTTGGAATCACGACGGTGTCACATGGAAATACTTCGACATGGGTGAGGCCAACACCGGACTCGTTGAGAATCTGATCTTCAATAATGGCGGCGCTGGCGTGCAGTTGCCAGACTTCAACTTCGCCATCGAGCGCAACATCTATCTGCGCATCACCGCCGACGGTGTCGAAGAGATCGGCCTGGAGCCCAGCGTGAAGCACGACGGTTATGCCGTGTTTGTTTACGACGAGACGGGCTGGGATGCTCTGAATCTCTACATGTGGGGTGATACCAACAACCTGAACGGTGACTGGCCCGGCATGGAGGTGACCGGTGAGCAGACTGTCAACGGCGTTACCTATAAGTATTTCGACATGGGTGAGGCGAATACCGGCCTGGCTGAGAACCTCATCTTCAGCAATGCCGGTTCTAATCAGCTGGCAGACTTTGCCTACACCATCGACCACGATGTGTATCTGCACATCACCACTGCAGGTGTGACAGAGATTGATCCTGCAACCTTCCAGCCTGGTGGCGAGACGCCTGATCCCAGTCCCGCCCCAGAACCTCAGCCTACGGGCGAAACGGTGATCATTGCCGTGAAGAACAGCGTGGGCTATGCCGATCCTCATCTCTATGTATGGGGCGACAGCGAGGCTTGCGGTGGATGGCCTGGCGCAGCACCGGTGAAGGTGACCGACAACGGCTGGTGTCTTTTCGAACTGCCTGCAAATGGCACGTTCAATCTGATCCTGAACGACAACGGAAGTCCGCAGGTGGACGGTCCCGAGGTGTTCACCGCTGGCAGCCATTTCTACGATGTAAATACTGGATGGGAAGAGTCTGCCAATACGGTGACCATCCAGAACAATGCAGGATACAACGATCCTCGTCTCTATGCCTGGGGGGCTGGTGAGATCTATGGCGGCTGGCGTGGCATCAAGCCTACCATCAATGAGAACGGCACGCTGGTATTCCCCCTGCCGAACGATGGCGGCGAGTACAACCTCATCCTGAATGGTGAAGGTGACGGTGTGCAGCAAGACATTGCAACCGTTGTTGCTAATCAGAGCTATACATTTACCGCTAATTGAGTTTATAATTCATAGTTATGAAGAAGAGTAAAATATCTATCTTATCCCTCGTTGCAGTGCTGCTTCTGGCAGCCTGCAACCCAGGGAAAGCGGTATTCACGGTAGACGGCACCAAGCCTGTCAGTCAGGAAAACCGCATCATCTACCAGTTGAACGTAGGAGCCTTCACCCCAGAGGGCACATTCAAGGCAGCCCAGGAGCAGTTGGCAAGACTCGACACCTTAGGCGCCGACATCCTTTGGCTGATGCCCATCTATCCGCGAGGTGAAACGATGCACAGTCCGTATGCCTCGATGGACTTTATGGCAGTAAATCCCGCATACGGCACCGTTGATGACCTAAAGGCCTTCGTGGCTGCTGCCCATGAGCACGGCATGAAGGTGTGGCTTGACTGGGTGCCCAACCATGTGGCTGTAGAGAATCCTTGGGTCAACGAACATCCCGAATACTTCACAAAAGATGCCAAGGGCCAGATGATCCATCCGCACGGCTGGGGCGATGTCTATGAACTGAACTATCAGGACGAAGGGCTGGTCAACACCATGAACAGCGCCTTGAAGTTCTGGATCAGCGAGTGCGATGTCGACGGCTTCCGCTGCGACTACGTCTCAAGTCCTACTATCTCCGTCAGCTTCTGGCAGAACATCATTGCCGAACTCAAGGGCCACAGTGGTAAGACCATCGAGTTCCTCAGTGAGACCGACATCAGTAACCGCCACAATATCCGTATCGACTCGTGCGGCTTCGACTACGACTACGCCTGGGACTTCCAGGGTGCGCTGGCATGGAAATTCAAGGACAGCGACAATGCAGACTCTCTGAAGGCCATCTGCGAACAATTTCTGGAAGGCTCGAAAGCCATCAAGAACCGTCGCATGGTCTATCTGACCAACCACGACCAGAACTACAACGACGGTGGTCACACCCTGAAGGACTTCTACGGCGACAACCGCTATCTGCTCACCGTGCTCGAGTTCACCTTCTATGGCATGCCGCTCATCTACCAGGGACAGGAAATCGGCGACCCCGATACCCTGAACTATTTTACTGATGCAAAGGTCAAGTGGAGCCAGATTGACCGCATGATGCAGAACACCGTCCGTACCCTTGTGGCCCTGCACCACACCCAGCCCTCGCTGGCTGCAGATGCTCCCGTGGAGTTTCTTTCCACCGACAATCCGCAGGTGCTGGCCTACCAGCGCGGTCCCGTCCTGGTCTTCCTGAACCTCGGCTCCGCTCCTTGCTCTGTACGTTGCGATGCTATCGTTGCCGCCTCCTACACCCAGTGGCTTAACAGCCAGACCATCGTCGACGGCCCTTCTATCACTGAAGTCTCTCTCGACGCGAACACCCCCATCGACCTCGATGCCAAGGGCTTTGCAGTCTACGTCAAACAGTAATGTCCTGCTTCATCAAGGCTTACTGTAATTTGAGTTAAAATTTTAACAATCCTGGGCTGGCTGCTCTGGGAAGAGCGGCCGCCCTATTTTTAAGTGAAGAGTGAAAAACGAAGATATAATATTATGATTATGAATAAAAAGAATTTAAGCATCCTCATCCTTCATGCTTCATATTTCATTTCCCCAGCACTGGCTGCCGACTACGTTGACGCCATTAACACAGCCACTGCCAAGAATGAAGCAGGCCATCAGGTGATTTACGAGATGAACGTCGGTTCGTTCACCACAGAAGGAACGTTCGCCGCCGCCCAGCAGCAACTCGGCGAACTGAAGACACTCGGCGTGGACATTGTCTGGCTCATGCCTGTCTATCCTCGAGGCGGCGGTATCAACAGCCCATACGCTGCCACAGACTTCCAACAGACCAACCCCGACTATGGCACCATCGCTGACCTGAAGGCGCTGGTGACTGCAGCCCATGAGCTGAATATGGAGGTGTGGCTCGACTGGATACCCAACCATACGGCCACTGATGCCAAATGGGTGACTGAGCATCCAGAGTATTACAAGAAGAACGGCGACCGCTTCGTACATCCCAATAACTATGGCGACGTCTATCAGTTGGACTATGGCAATGCAGACTTACAGCGGGCGATGAACGACTGTCTGAAGTTCTGGATCGACGAGGCCGACATTGACGGTTATCGTTGCGATTACATCAGTAGTCCGGAGATCCCTACAGCCTATTGGCAGGCGACTATCCCTGAAATCAAGGGCTACAAGAATGGCAAGACCATCACCTTCCTTGGTGAGACAGATATCGCACAGGATGTAACGAGGCTGAAGACTGCAGGCTTCGACTACGACTATGCCTGGGCTTTTCAGAGCAGTCTGATCAACTACGGATCGGCAGGTAACAACTCTGCACGCCTGAAAGCTTTTGCCAACACGCTTCTTGATGCCTCGAAGAGCCAGGGTTTTGGCCGTATGCTCTACCTAACCAACCACGACCAGAACTGGAATGAGAGCAAGAAGACACTGACAGAGAAATACGGCAACAACCGCTATCCACTCACCGTACTAGCCTATACCCTCTATGGCATGCCGCTCATCTACAATGGACAGGAGACGGGCGGCAATCAGGCCCTCAACTACTTCACAGACACCAAAATCGACTGGACGACGAAAGACGACAAGATGCGCAACACCATCCGCACGCTGACAGCCCTGAAGCATGCCGTTCCCGCTTTGCACGACAAGAGTTCCGTCAACTGGGTGATGCTCAGTCCTGCCAACAGCAATGTCCTGGCCTATACCCGCAAGGAAGGCGACAGCGAGATATTAGTCGTGCTGAATATGGCTACGGAAGCCAGTACTGTGACACTAACAGGACTGACTGCCGGAGACTGGAGCCTCTGGCTGAACAGCGAGACCATCGCAGAAGGCACAAGCCGTCAGCAGCAGACCTTCTCGGCCACGCAGACCATCAGCCTTGAAGCCAAGGGCTACCGTGTTTACGTCAAGGGCACGTTCTCCGAGGAAGGACTACCTGCCACAGCCATCAGCGCCCTCATCCTCAGTCGTCCCCACGACGACAGGATCTACAGTCTCGCAGGTCAGCCCATGCAGCCAAGCCGTCCAGGCATTTTCATTCAAAACGGGAAAAAATATTTATTTCAATAACGGCAAATTACGTCACATACCTCACATACCAAACATGCATGGATTTGCCTGTATGCTGGAGTGACTAAAAAGAGCGTGTGTCAGCACATCCACATTTAAGAATAATATATTTTTCCGCAAAGATGTGAATAATTAATCAAAAATGCGTATCTTTGCACGCAGATTATGACACAAGAAGAGAAGACTCAGATAGAAGAGCGGATCGTGGATGTGCTGAAGACAGTCTACGATCCTGAGATTCCCGTCAACATCTATGACCTGGGAATGATTTACAAGATCGACGTGCAGGAGGACTACACGGTGGAGCTGGAAATGACTTTTACGGCTCCCAACTGCCCCGCCGCCGACTATATATTAGAAGATGTACGCACGAAGGTAGAGAGCGTCGAGGGTGTCAAGGGTTCGAATGTGAACCTCGTCTTCGAGCCCGCCTGGGACCAGTCGATGATGAGCGAAGAAGCCCGCGTAGAGTTAGGCTTTGATTGAAGCCACAGATTATACAGATTGCCACAGATGAAGAATATCTATTTCCTCTCCGATGCCCACCTCGGGTCGCTGGCCATCCCTCACAGACGGATGCAGGAGCGAAGGCTTGTGCGCTTCCTCGACTCCATCAAGGAGAAGGCCGCAGCCGTCTACCTGCTGGGCGACATGTTCGACTTCTGGTACGAATACAAGTATGTGGTGCCCAAAGGTTTCACCCGATTCTTAGGGAAGATTTCCGAACTGACGGACATGGGCGTGGAGGTTCACTACTTCACGGGCAACCACGACATCTGGGCCTACGATTATCTGGAGAAGGAGTGCGGCGTCATCCTGCACAAACAGCCAGAGACGACGGAGATCTACGGAAAGATGTTCTTCCTGGCCCACGGCGACGGCCTCGGAGACCCCAGCAAGTCGTTTAAACTGATACGCGCCGTCTTCCACTCCCCCTTCTGCCAATGGATGTTCTCAGCCCTGCACCCCCGCTGGGGCATGTGGCTCGGACTGAACTGGGCCAAGCACTCGCGGCTGAAGCGCCCCAACGGCGAGGAGCCAGCCTACATGGGTGACCAGCGCGAACATCTGGTGCTTTTCACAAAGAAGTACATCCAGTATCACTCCAATGTCGACTACTTTATCTATGGCCATCGGCATATCGAGGTAGACCTCCAGCTGACGAAAAAGGCCAGGATGATTATCCTTGGCGACTGGATTAGCCAGTTCTCCTATGTCGTCTACGACGGCGACCACCTGCTGATGTCTCAGTATATCGAGGGTGAGAGCCAACCATAACATCACAAAAACGGATATGAACAAGAAAATCGTTACCTTCGGAGAGTTGCTTCTCCGATTTTCAAAGAACGACCACCTACGACTGACACAAGGCGACACGTTCACCAGCAAGTATGGCGGCAGCGAGGCCAACGTAGCCGTATCGCTGGCCACACAGGGAGAAAACGTGACCTATATTACCCGCCTGCCTGACACACCTGTGGGCCATGCTGGAGCGATGAACCTGGCACAGCTTGGCGTCGATACCAGTCACGTGCTCTACGGCGGACAGCGCATTGGCACCTATTACTTCGAGCCTGCCGCAGGCATGAGGGCCCCGAAAGTGATCTACGATCGCGCCAATTCTGCCTACTTCGACCTGAAGCCAGGTATGATTCCCTGGAGGGAGATACTGAAAGACTGTGCTTACTTCCACGTGTCGGGCATCACGGCAGCCATCTCCCAACAGGCAGCCGATGCCACGTTCGAGGCCCTCGACATCGCCGATGAAATGGGTGTGACCGTCTGCTTCGACATCAACTACCGCAAGAACCTGTGGCGCTACGAAGGGGCCAATCCTCGCGAGACGCTCAGCAGGATGCTGTCACGTTGTGATATGATGTTTGGCGATGCCATCGAGTTTGAATGGCTCAGCCAGCATCCACAACCACCCTTTACAGCCATCGATTCCAGTTTCAAGATGCAGATGGACGAGTATCGCGAGTGGTTCGATGAATTGCACGAGCACTTTCCTCGCCTGAAGAACTGGATGATGGGCATGCGCAACACCGTGTCTTCGAAGCACCACACCCTGACAGGACTGCTTTGGACTGAAGGCGAACTGCTACAGTCTCCCATCATGGACATCCTCGACGTAATCGACCCCGTAGGTGTGGGCGATGCCTTCATGGGTGGCTGGCTCCATGCCATCAGCCTCTTTCCCGACGACAAGCAGATGCAGTTGAACTACTCATTAGCTGCCGCAGCGCTGAAGAACACCATCCCTGGCGACTTCAACCTCTCGACAGAAGAGGAGATCCTTGACGTCCTCGAAGGCCGCCACAATCCCTCCACGCTCTACAAAACCATCGAATAAACAATTCAGTCCGAAAAGCCGGATTAAGGACTCTTCACATATTAATTTGAATCAACATCTTTTATAAAATCCAAAGCAATGCCTTTGTTTTATCAGACATTGCCTTTGTTTTATTATACATTGTCATTGTTTTAACAAACATAGGCGTTGTTTTAATTTCACAAAGCACCTTTCTACCTTTTACAACGTCACTTCCTCAGCTTTTACAGGCATTTCTTCTACTCTTAAATGCAGAGTAAGAAAAGAAAACTATAAACACATTTTTTATCAAAGGTTACTCCTACAACGAAAAAGAGAGGGATTCCATGAAATCCCTCTCTTTTTCTTACTTGATCATATTACGGATGTGATGTGATCAAAATATCATATACTCCACCTTCTTGGAATACGATGCCTTGACTCAGGTTTTGGCACAATGTTACATCTGAACGGCCATCTGTATACATCAAGACGTTTCCAGCATATGCAATGCCTCCCTCATCGTTATAAATTGGCAAATAGGCAGGGCTAAGCGGGCTGGCTCCACCAAGACCACATCCAGAGTCTGCATCTTGCCATGTAAGACCAGAGAACGTTCTCGTTTCACCAGCTCCCAAAATAATAGGACTAGCGCTGAACCAGATATTATCCGTTCTAATATAAGGGCCTCCGCTCCATCCGGCAAACCACGAGCCATCTTGGTTAGGATTACCCAACATAAACCTCAAACGACCGTCCAATTGTACAGGAGAACCTGTAGCATTAGTGATATTCACACCAAAACTGATAACAGGATTGCTACCGCTACCGCCACCACCTGACGGAGTAGAACCAACGCTGGAAAGAACAATATCATATACTCCACCTTGAGTAAAGACGGTATTCGGACTCAGGTTCTGACACAATATCACGTCTGAACGACCACCAGTATACATCAACACGTTTCCTGCATAGGCTATACCGCCTTCATCATTATAGATGGGTAAATAGCTTGGACTAAGCGGACTGGCTCCACCAAGACCACATCCAGAGTCTGCATCTTGCCATGAAAGACCAGAGAACGTTCTCGTTTCACCAGGAGCCATAGTAACGGCACTACCGCTGAACCAGATATTATCTGTTCTAATATAAGGGCCTCCGCTCCATCCGGCAAACCATGAACCATCTCGGTTAGGATTACCCAACATAAATCTCAAACGACCATCCAATGTAACTGTCTGACCCGTATTATTAATGATATTCACACCGAAACTAATAACGGGGTTGCCATCAGCAGAAACGGTACCAGGATCAGTTCCAGGATCGGTACCAGGATCTGTACCGGGATCAGTACCAGGATCAGTACCAGGATTGGTACCAGAACCAACGCTAGCAAGCACAATGTCATAGACTCCACCTTCAGTAAAGACGATATTCGGACTCAGGTTTTCACAGTAAACAACTTCACCGTTTCCACCAACATAGACGGCAACATTATGATGATAATCTGTACTGCTTAACAAAGCTGGATCAATCGGGCTCTTCTCACCCAGGCCATTACCTTCATCGTTCCATGTAAGACCACCAAACGACTTCGTTTCACCAACGCCAAAGGTTACAGAAGAATCACTGAAGCGGATATGACCTGTTTTATTGTAGATACCAGCCCAGCCCATATAATTACCATTGTGGTCAGGATTACCTAAGACAAAATACAAATCACCATCCAAGGTAACTGCCTGACCTGTATTGTTCTTAATATTCACACCAATACTAATGACAGGGTTGCCTGCAGAAGGAGTAGAACCGGCTGATGATAATACTATGTCATAAACCCCACCTTCTTTAAATATAATGTCCGTAGGCATGTTATCACACATTATGGCCTCAGAATTGTCATTGACATAGACCATCACATTTCTCTGACGACCTGCAGCAGCTATTTGATCAGCATTAGCTGGGCTCTTTTCACCCATGCCCATTCCTGATTCTTCATCTTTCCACGTGAGACCGTCGAACTTCATCGATCCATCCTTTGGTATGGTCACAGAAGATTCACTGAAACGGATACGGTCAGTATTATTATAAACTCCAGGCCATCCAAGTTCATAACCGTTATGATCTGGATTGCCAAGAACGAACCTCAATTCGCCGTCCAGCGTAACGTCTGAACCTGTATTATTAATAATATTCACACTGATAGTGATAACAGGATTGCCTACCACCGGAGCCGAGGCATTCATGATGTTGACAATTTTAACAATATCAACAACGTTCACATGACCGTCACCCGAGACATCACCAACGACTTCAGGATTTTCGAGAGTAGAGGTACCTGTGATAATCTTAACGACTTCTTCGATGTCGGCATTGTCCACTTTGCCGTCATGATTTACATCGCCTTCAGGAAAAGCATTTTGTGCGTAAGCACCCATACCAAACAACATCAACAATGCTGTTAGCATGATGGAAAATTTAGTTTTCATCTTTAATATTATTAATTTGTAATTACAATCGGCTGCAAAGGTACAAATAAAAAATCAACTAGCATTCGAATTAGGACACTTTTTTCACTTATTGCTTTTAATTTTTCCTAATACAGAAACAAAGGGCAGCCTATTAAGGCCACCCTTTGTTAATTATAATTAATAAACCTCCCTTACAAGAGATTCATAGTGTCGGTGGCAATCATCAATTCCTCATCGGTAGGAATCACGACCACTTTCACTTTCGAGTCGTCTGCAGAGATGATAGCCTCTTCACCACGAACATTGTTCTTCGACTCATCGAACTTGATGCCCAAGAACTCCATGTCCTTGCAGACCTCGGAGCGCATGCTGACCTGATTCTCGCCAACACCAGCGGTGAAGACAACCACATCAAGACCACCCATGGCAGCAGCATAGGCACCGATATACTTCTTGATGCGA
>JAEETC010000047.1 GCA_016286585.1 Prevotella sp.
TTGCGAGACCCTTCAGGTTCAGGGGCTCCTTGGAGTCGACCTCGGCGAAGTACTTACCGTAGGCCGTCGAGTCATCGTTCTTGTTCTGTCGAAGATTGATGACCATTGCAATTTCTGATCTTGCCATACTTTAAATGTTTTTCATGGTATCAGACTTTCTGCGGCGAGCTACTCCGGGTCACCGCCTCCCGCTTGTTATAATCTAGGTTTTATCAACCTTTCTTACACGATGCAAAGGTACAACTTTTTTCTGAAACTACCAAATATTTTAGCAACTTTTTTCGTGTTATTTATAGTACCCGATTCGGATCTGTCTGCGGGGCGGTCGGAAGGGGTTCCACGAGACGTGGAGCCAGCCCGGGCCCGTCAGCAGCTGGTCGGTATATTCCCACGACTTGAGGAAGTCAACGAGGCTTTGGAACTGTTGTGGGTTGAGCGGCCGGATGTCGGCAGCCTGGCCGACGAGGTGCTGGGAGTTGCGCACACCCCCTACCCTGCGATTGACGGCTTCGCAACGGAAGCCCGAATTAATGATGATCGGGCCTACAACTTGACGGGCAGGCTCTAACAACATGATGCAGCCATAGGTCATGTTTGCCACATCCTGTAATGTAGGTTTATTGTCGGGGTATTTTCCAACGTTCAGAAACTCGCTCAGCTTAAAATGAGACGAGAGCCAGGTTTCATTTAGATTCTCTTTCATGGTATTGTTTCTTAATGATTTTGATATACTGGTCGAGGCCGAAGATCGAGCCAGCCAACAGGAACGACTGCGCCACGTAATAGAGCAACCCTGCCGCCACATCGTCGATCTCGATGACCTGATAAGTCACCAGCGCGATACTGCTCACGATGAGCAGCACCGCACAGGCGTACTGAGAGATTTTGAAGCCTTTGTTTTCCATGGCGTCGTAAGTCTACATCAGCTCGGAACCGCCAGCCGCTCCCAGAATAGCAGCGATGAAATAACTGATCACCTGAAGGATCTTTCTAACTGTCTTGTTCATAATCTTACATGTTTTAAATGGTGAATTACTAGGGTTATTTTAATCATTATTACAACTGCAAAGATACAAAAAAATCCCGAAATATGCAAGTTTTTTGGCTGCAAATATCGGGCGAAAAATAAAAAAGAAACGGAAGCCGCTGACTTCCGTTTCTCTATTCTCATCTTTGGGGAACAGATCAATGAGTCCTGACCTCACCCCAGGATCTGTCCCATGACTATGGTGGAACGTTGTGTTGCGTTTTTAGGGTCTTAATTCCCATTGTTTGCCATCACATATTGAAAACAGGTTGCCGATATATCCGTTATCACCACTTTTCAGCCTTTCACTAACCATTTCTTGGCCGCTGATGGTCACAGTGCCGCAACGAACCCCACCGATAAAATAAATAGCTCTACTACTTTTTTTTACCTTGACATAGGTGATGCCATCGGTGATGGTGATGGTGCCGCAGTTACCAATTAAGTTGCCAATACCAGGAGCATTATCGCCACCAACGGCGCCAGCGCCATCATAGTCTGCTGCTCCGTAGCTGCCTATTGTTCCGCCGCAGATAAGGATGTTGCCGCAAGAGCCGTTGTCGCCACCGCCGATGCCGGCAGCGCCAGTGCCTCCTTTGGCCTCAGGAATGATTCCGCTGCTGATGGTGATGTTGCCGCAGTTGATATTCTTACCGCCGCCGATGCCGGCGCCACCGGAGCTATTTTCGCCATTCGCCCATAGCTTGCCCGTGCCGCTGATGGTGAGTGTCTTGCCTTGAGGCACATAGACGGCGGGCCAATCACTAAATTGTCCAGCTTTAGCACGGTTGTAAACCTCATTTCCCGACCCGCTAGCTTTGTCCTCCAGGATAATATTGGCATTGCCCAGGCAGTGGATGGCCGCATGGTCGCAAGCATAATAAGGAGGACTGGAAACGTAGTCAGGCTCAATGATATCCGCGCCTGCTAGCGTCACCGTCGCACCGTCGGCAATGGTGATGTAACCACCGTCGCCGCTGAACTTGCCAATGAGTATCTGCCCGTTCTGGGCAGCGTAGTATTTCACGCCGCTCCCGTCGGTTTGTGTTACGGTGCTGAGGTTGACGTTTTGGGGATAGACCTCGATGGTTGAGGTGTAATACTTGCCATTCTGGAATCCGCCCTCGGGTGAGTCCTTCGTGGCTATGTAAGTCTTTTCGTCGGTGCCCGTCACGGTAAAGGCGATATTGTCTCTCTTGCCTTCGGCGAGGGCATCAAACCGCAGGGCGGCATACACCACGTCCGCACCATTGGCCTCGCGTGCGGCATCATCGAGGGTGATGGTTATAGGTGTATGATCGTTGTATTCTGAGTATGGAATGTATCGATTCACAAGATGATTGCCTGCCGAAGAAATACTGACGCTCTTCACGCCAACGCCCGTAGGCAGTCCCGTGAAGGTGAACTTATACATCGACTGGGTATTCTTAAAATGAGCATCCGTCGTGGTGAGGGTGTAACCATTTTCATCGCCGCTGATGGCAGTAATCTTCACATCATCGGCTATAGCGAAGTCGTAATTGTCCAATCCGGCGAAGGTGCCTGTCTGATTGGTGTAAAATGTGATCCCCCATTTACTGTTATAGACGAAGCGCAGGTATTGGTCGACGGGTAACTCCTGTGGAATAAAAATAGGGTCAACTGATTCCGGATCTGGATTGGCCTGTTGTTCGTAGAAGGTCAACGTGCCTATAAGGTTTGCTGTCTTGCCGTCTGCATCGGCATGCAGGCAGACTGGGTTGTTTTGGTCATCAGTAGCCTGCGTAGTGCCCCAGTAAACAGCGATGTGGTCCGTGGTTCTGAACGTGCTGACGAGCCATCCTGCCTTGTCGCCCGTACCCAGTTCTACGGCTCTTGTTGCTGCACCATCGCCTATCGTGGCGGGGATGCTGACTTGATAGACCGGGGCCTGCGGGGCTGCGGGCTGCTGATTCTGTACGATGTTATCCTCGTTTGTGCAGGCCGTCATGCCAGCCATCATCATCATATATAGGAATAACTTTTTCATTGTCTTCATTGTTTTAAGGAAGTAGTCACTCGTTTAAGGCCAGGTCGCAGGTTCGTAATCCCTCTTGCTGGCCTGCAACAGTTGAGTCCGTTGCCTTAACTCATACACCCTCATCGAGGGCTTCTCGTAGTCTCTTTTCTTTTTCATTGTTGGTTGGTTTATAATTTCGTCTGCAAAGATAGCTATTTTCCCCAAAACTTACAACAAAACCCCTCATTAATTTTGTAGTGTCCCCAAAAAGTATTACTTTTACACGTGTGTTTTTCCCCATGACTATTGGGGAACAGATCAATGAGTCCTGACCTCACCCCAGCACCTGGGTATGGGTGCCTGTCCCCATGACTATTCTCCGCTCACGGCCTTCCTGACGGCCATCACGACCACGAGCTGCATGGGCTACGGACCATTGGTATTCTAAAGAAATGACCGGCATCGAGAGGATGTCGGTCATTTTTATGATATACATGTCACAGAGGTGCCTGACCCCAATGTGTCCGAGTTTTTTTGCTACCATTTACCAAGGCTTAGGATTGCCATCGGGCCAGTCATTGCCTGTGGGCAGATCGGGTGAGCCAGCAAGCAGTGAGGGATGCAAGTTCAGTAAGTAAACCTTCATCGAAGGCTTCTCGTATGTTTTCTTTGTCGTATTCTGTGTCATAGCGATATCCTCCTTCATTTTACTTGATTACTACTTTCTTTCCATCTTTCACGTAGATGCCCTTGCGAGTGGGCTGGGCATTGAGTTGACGACCGTCGAGGCTATACCACTCGCCAGTGCCATCTTCCTTAATACCTCTACCCTCTTCCATCGAAACAATTCCGGTTGCATCACCATCGCCCAAGCTGAACATACGGGCACCTGAAATCGATTCGATATAAGCACGGTGGGCTGGAACATCGCCTGTGTATTTATAGAATCCCACAACGGTTCCGTTCTTGTTCAAACAATAGACATTCGTCTTGGCTGTTGCCACATCCACGCCCTTTAGGTCGTTGTCGGCCAATGTACCCGTTGCCGACGTCTTTGTCAGCGTCACGCTGGCTGCGGTCGATTTCAGAATGACGGCATTGCCAGCCGGAATCGTCTTGTCGGTAATTTCCGTCAGGGCAATCTTGTCGCCATTCACCTTGCCCGTATAGACCGTCGTGTTCGCATCGGCGATACTACTCTTCGCGCCATCGTAATAGGTTGACCAGTATTCGCCAGTCTTTCCCTCATTCGCTGTCAGACTGGTCGTAGCCATAAACAGGTCTAACCTCGGTTCTCTGGAAACAGCATCCTGCACCCAAGCAGAACCTAATGCTGCTGCCGTCGTGCCATCAGACAATTGAGCATCCGTTGGTTGTGTTACACCAGTTGTTGAAGCATGTTTGCAATAGCAGTTATTGTAAGATCCATTGAATCCGAATTCTCCTGTAAATGCGCCAAGAACAAGACAATTATTTACAGTAGGCTCAGGTCCATATCCTCCATTGAAATAACCAGAATAGCCACCATTATGAGTAATACTTCCTGTATATAGGCAGTCGCTTATAGTAGTAGCGCCACTCCCAAGCACGCCGATGAATCCTCCCATCTGGACCCAGCCTCCCTTCGTACAAACAGCAGTCACAGAGTTCCATACATTTTCTATTGTATTCGTTCCTATTAATATACTTGCAATAGAACCTCCGTATGCATAGGTTGAATTAACGGTTCCATCCAAGTGTAGATTTTTGATGGTTGCCCCATCTAAGAGTGAGAAAGGAGTCGTGAACCTCTCTCCATCTCCACTTTTAACATCATAGGCAATAGTCAAAGTGTGACCTTGACCGTCAAAGGTTCCTTGATAAAAGAGTGTGCTACCATTATAGACGCCACCTATCACCGTCTGGTCGTCACCAAGGTTTACGTCTGCTATCATCTTGGCATTAGCAGTCGGAGTGGTCTGGACAAGCGTTGCAAAGTCCTTCCAGTTCTGCACTGAGCCAATAAGAAAGTTTCCCTCGCCGTCCTGCTGCAAATAATCCTTCACTAGGCGGACTGGGAAGCCATTTTGTCGGTCACCGTCGTTTACAAGGTTTAATGAACTGCCATCAAAACGGATGTTATATACGCAGTCTGCATTCATGTAAGTGCTCGACCAATAATTACCAACGGATCCTTTCTCTGACTCTGGTACACTTGTTCCATTTCGCAATCCTGTGGCAGGCAGGAATACTACACCTGCCGCTTCCAGTGCAGTCCAGTCTCCATCGCTATAAGATGTGTAACTGGCACCTGCCGTGTTGGCATTACTGATACTAACCTCTGTAGGAAGAGTGAACCCATCAGGGAAAAGCATCAAACCGTTCGTGCCATGTATCGTTCCCTTGGCATATCTGTAGGTTTCGCTGCGGGTGTTGATCAAATAAGCCCACTCGTCCTTGGTCAGAACACGCCAGCCACTGTTTTCGGTATTACCGCCATTGCTGATAGCGTTATAGCCCCAGTCTGCCTTACCACGCATGGAATTATTATCCTTGGCATCATAGAGGTTTTTAGAACTTGAACCATAGGCGTAATAATCACTGCGGGTTGTGCTGGTGCTCCAAGGCTGGTAACAGTTTGCACCATGGTCATAACCACTGGTTCCCCAGTTGAAGTAGTCAATCCATGCCGTCTGAGTTGAAGACGGAGAGGTGTTACCAGCGGCATTGCCAATGTAGTCATACTGATTCGTTGCGAAACGCCAAGTATTAGTAGATGCCTGGTATTGCAAATTACCCTGCGAGAACTGCACCTTGCCGCCACTTGCACTGATGGTAAATACACCATTTAACTCACCTACTGCCCACATCCCCGTGCAGCAGCAAAGCAGGGTGAGCATAGAAATGAGTAGTCGTTTAGTCTTGTTCATAATGTTATTGTTTATATGTTAATAATCTATTTGGTTTATACACGCAAGAGGCACGTCGCAGCCCCACCTGCATCACAGGCTTTATATAAAGAAGCTTTTTCTTCATATCTTATTTGGTTTTTAATGATTTTATTCTATTTTGCTACAAAGATAAGAAAAAATCGAATACATCGACTCACAATTTAACACTATCGACTCACAATTTAACACTATCGACTCATAAAACGCGTTTTGTTAGTCATTTTGACAGCCATAGTTACTATGTTTGCAATCGCTAACGGAATGAGATACTGAGTAAGCAGACGCTTTCGGGGGCTGCGAGCCCCCTGCCGCGAGGCACCCCCTCGGTGACAGCCATGGCTGCAGTGATCCTCTTACGCGTCCTGCCCGTAGGGACGGACAAGGGAGATATAATTCTCTACTCGGCTATGCGAACCAGACGCACCGAGTACCCCTCGAAGTGACTGTAGTAGCTCTGATAAAACAGATTGCCACTGTAGAAGTGTACGTAGTAGGCGCCGGTCGTGTTACCCGACGACGACCAGTAGTAGCCGCCCGCCCCAGCATCGAAGAGCGAGGAACCTTTCCGCCTGCCGGCAGCCGGCAGGAACACAGCACCGGCATCTTCCATCTGAGACCACTCTTCGGTTGTGTAGTTGTTGGCCCAAGCGCTGTTGCCGGCGGTGAAGGTAAGGTCTGTGGGTAGCGTCCAGCTGTCGGGAAGGATAATCACGCCGTTGACATTATTAACTTTACCATGGCCATACTTCGAAGAGGCATTAGTGCGGGTATTGAACAGGTAAGCCCACTCAGCGCTGGTCAGCGTGCGCCAGCCAGAGCCCATATTGGTGCCCCAGTCAGTGAATGTAGGATAATCAGAGTTGTCTGTGCTTGTCTGATCAGGATTGTTTGCCGTACCCCAGCCGAACAGGTCGCGATTGCCGTCGGGCTGAGAGGTTAGGTAGCTCCATTGGTTGTCGGCGAACTTCCATTGGCTGCCGACGTACTGCAGGTTGCCCTTGGAGAAATAAACCTTGTTGCCGCTGGCATTGATGGTGAACTTACCATTGATAGCGCCTTCGGGTATCATCGGCTGCGTGCCGCCGTCCTTCTCTATGTGGTCGATGACCATCACGATGTCTGTCACATTCACGATTTCGTCACCGTTGAGGTCGGCATTCTCAGGCATGATGGCTGTAGCCGATGGGATCTCCATGATGATGTTCGAGATCTCTTTTACGTCATCGGCGTCGACGACGCCGTCACCGTTGACATCGCCCTTTACCACATCATCGGTATGGCCTGCCGGTGACGTACCAATGTCGTCTGCCTGCATTCCTGTCGGCAATGCCAGCATCACAAGTAGTAAAAAACAAATTCTTTTCATTCGTAAATGCTTTTAATTATTGTATCTTTATAATTTGTTGCAAAGATAAAGCCCACCTCACGGGGGATGTCCCCCTGTGATCGTAAAACGTTATCATAAATCTCGGCTACAAAGTTAGTAAATCTGCCTCAAATTTCAAAAAGAAAACAATAAAGAAAAGTTAAAACGGATGCCTTTTCTTCATTTCCTCCTCTAGTCATGGGGACAGGCACCTGAGTATGGGTGCCTGTGTGCGCACAGTCTTCGCTTACTAATTTGAAGCCTTTGTGATATTATACTGCAGGAGTGAGTTCTACCGTAAGACCGAGGGCGGCGATGATGCGGTAGAAGGTCGATACTTTAGGCTCCGTGCGTCCTGTTTCAACGCGTGAGATGTATGACTTGTTGGTTCCAATTCTCGCAGCCAGTTCTTCCTGGGTGATATTTGCCTTCTTTCGTGCATCTTCAATAATCTGTCCGGTAAAGAAGGCGTTGGCCCTTTCTTCGGCTGCTGCACGTTCAGGAGTACCTTCTTTCCCAAATGCTACATCCAACTGCGCATCCACATCAAAGATCTCCATGTTTTTTTCTTTCTTCATCGCTGCAAAGATATGAAAAGTTTATCAACTGAGCAACTTTTTGCCGTTTTTTTTGCTTTTTTATTCTTCATAAGCATCTAAATTTAAAGTTCAACATGTGAATTCCGCTGCAAAGATACGGACTTTATTTGGAATTTCCTAATATTTAGCAGAAAAATTATATTCTCAATCAAAGTCAATCAAAAAGGACGGTTCTCCCGTTGTAACAAAAGAACCGTCCCTGCGTTATGTGATCCCCAAAAAGGCAGGAACCGCACCGTCGCAGTTCCTGCCCTGTATCATTCCGCCAGAGCGGACTTCCGTTTCCTGGTTTTATCTTTAAAACAGATCAGAGAACCGTCCCTTGATCTATACAGAAACGAAGAAACGGAAGCCGCTGACTTCCGTTTCTCTATTCTCATCTTTGGGGAACAGATCAATGAGTCCTGACCTCACCCCAGGTGCCCCCATGACTACATTCGGGGGGATTTTGTATGGGCATTAGAACCAATGCTCTGTTACAGATGTTCAGGAGGGTCGCCAGGGCCGCCACCGGAGCTGTGACCATAAACCCTGTAGCCGTCGTTTTCTACATAACTGACATCGCTCGTACCGTCTTCGGTCTTAACGCCCTCTGGGAATATTGATGAACTGGTAATAATGATACGGAGACAGACTTGATCAGGATCAATTCGCCATTGGCCAACAGCAAAAGTTCCGTTGAAGGTCAGCATGCCGGAGCCGCTAATCAGCGTGTAAAAATTATAATGAGATCTCATTATTGGTCCGGTGACAGTGACGTTGCCTTCAAGGACGATTTCACCAATGTTGGCAATGATTGACAACCTCGTTCCATCCGCAATTATCACCTTGATATTCGAGCTGTTGTTATAGCCTTGGATACTGTAGTTGCCCGAGCCGCTGACATTGTAGATTTTATCAGACGACAGATAGTATATGTAGCCAGTGGGCGACAAAATTTCTCCCGTATTAACATCGGTAACGGTGACGTCATACAGTGGTGTCGGAGTCATAGATCCGTAGTAGTACTTACCATTCACAAATCCGCTACTTGGTGCGTCTTTGGTGCATGTAAATTTGCGGCCATCATTGGCCTCGGCGATCAAGATAAGTTGGTCGCCGGTTTTGGCAGCATCGTCCGCATAATGGAAGGAGAGGGCGAGATAAATGTCACCGTTAGCGTCGATATCGGGGTTATTGATGACAAGGTCATAGTCCGTGTCGTAGGTGTCATCTCCATCTAGTGGTTTGTAATAATTGACAAGCGTCCTGTTCTTCGACCTGATGGTCAGCTTTGTGATGGTGGGCTGTGTGGCAAGCGCGTTGCCATTGTTGTCGGCGAAGGTGAGACGCTGGCGGAACATCGACTGCACGTTCTGGAACTTGACGCTACCGCTGGCTGAGAGCGAACTGCCACTTAGCGTGAGCGACACATTCCGAACCTCGGCGAAGTCGAAATTGGAGGTTTGGGAGGCACTGCCATTAAGATCAGTACCATATTCACCGAAGTAGTAAAATTGCGAATCACCCGGGTATTTCGGATTACAATCGTTCATCTGGTAGAACAAAGAGTATGTGTCGGTGGAGGAAATGTCGGTAACGGGTGTCCAGGCTTTGTTCACCCACTTATGGAACGTAAGTTCGCCACTCAGCGTGCAGTGTTTGCCGTCAGCAGAGATGTCTGTGGCTGCCAGCGTCAGGGGAATTGCGGTTCCGCTGGCATTGCAGGCGAAGGCGCCGCGTGTCTCGTTGTAGACATACACCTTGTTGCCCTCGGCGAAGGTGCTGGTGACGGTTCCGCCGTCGGTACCGAACGTCACGGCGCGGGTCTGCGTTTCGCCACAAATCGTAGCAGATATGTTCACACTGTAAACGGGAGCCTGAGAGGCGGAAACGGTATTGTCGTCGTTAGAGCAGGCTGTCAGTACGCCGAGTGCTGCGATAAACGAAATCAATATCGTAAGCAACTGATGAATATCGTGATTGTTACTCATTGTCTTGTTGGTTTAATTGGTAAATAATCTCAGTTCAGTTGTCTACCACGGCACCCCGGGGTATCCATCCTTCTCACCGCTGCCGGCGAGGATCGTCGGGCGGGATTGCAAGTCGAAGACCCGCATCGCGGGCTTTTGGTATATCTTTCGTTTATCGTTTTTAATCATCATATATTGTTATGGTTTGATTTCTGTCTGCAAAGATATGGCATTTCTGTGATATTTGCAAATATCTGCGGAATTATTTGTCGTTTTCAGGGAAAGTTGGGATTTTGGGATTTTATTCCAGTTATAACTTATTCACTTTGGACATTTAAGTTTTTGAGTAGTATGTTGAGATAGTCATGGGGGACTGTCCCCATGACTAGGGTGACAGACACGAAGAAACGGAAGCCACGCTGACTTCCGTTTCTCTATTCTTAGCTTTGGTGGGGGACAGATCAAAGAGACCAGATCTCACCCCAGGTGCCTCTTACCCATAACTATTCTTACTCATTCATCATCGTATATACGATGCTGGTGACATTCGGGCAGTTTACAAAACCCGACGCGGCAAGAGTCACCGTGCTTGAAGCAGCACCGCTCCACATAATCTTATTATTTTCAGGTTTTGTCCAATCACCGTATGGTGTAAAGGTCACTGCTACACTATTAATAATTTCAATCTTTGTGAATATCTTGCCGCTAGGTGCGGTGAATGTAAATGCACCACCTTGACCCCCATTTACAAGGAGCTGGCTCCCCAACCCTTCATCATAGAGATAAAAATGGCTGGCCGCTCCGCTTCCGGTAAATGAAATTGTTACACCTTCAAAAGTTTTTGCTAGTTCATTAAACATCGAGATTGTGACACCCTCATTACTACTATTGAACACATTGGTGCTGTTCCACACCACTTTTTCCAGCTCCGTCATGTTCCAGGTAACGGGATAGCCGTTGTCTGCTGCATAGGTCTTGCCGGACAATGTCTTACCGTATTCATTGGTGCCGTCGGTGGCGGTCACATAGATGGTAGCAGAGCTCGTGGGTTGGATGGCCACGTAGATGGGGCCTGCGGCTGCCGAGCGGCTGACGGTGTAGGTGTTGGTACCGTCGCTGACGGTCATGCCCGTGATGGTGCTGGTGATGTCGGTGGTATTCTTGAGACTGATGGCCAGGATGGCGAGCTTGTTCTCAAGCGTCAGCGAGGGCAGGTTGTCAGAGGCCCATGCGCCAGACTTCGTGCAGAGGTCGTATTTAGTCTGGAGACTTGCTAGCGTGCCATCCTGCGAGTTGAGCTTGGTATAGTCTACGTCAGTACTTCCGGCCATTGCTGCAGGATAGATGTAGGTCACGTTCTTGGTCTTGTCGGGGTCGTCGAGGGTCACGGTGAAGGTTGCCGACTTGCTGCCACTTGCAATGTCGGTGGATATCAGTTTTTCGCTCACAGCTTTAGTGACCGTACCACCATTCTTTGTATAAATCACGGCAATCTGATCGTCCACGGCAAAGGTTTTCACGCCTGTCTCGGTCAGTGCGCGGGTTGTGGCGCCGCCGTCCAGTCCTACGGTGGTGGTCAGAGTTACTACTTTGCTCTTGTTCTCGGGCTGCTGCGGATTGTCGAAATTATCGTCGCTTGAACAGCCGGTCATCATTGCGCCCATCAAAGCGAGGGCAGCCATGCTCAGAAAATTCTTCATTGTCTTCATTGCTTTCTTCGTTTAATGGGTTAATTACTCTTCATCTGGGGTATTCCAGTTGTAGTCATCCAAAGTTCCACTGCCATTACTGCCAACCAGCAACTGCGCACGTCGTTTCAACTCGTGAACCTTCATCGAAGGTTTCACATAAAATTTTCTTTTCTTCATGATTGTTACAGATTTAAATAATAATGTTAGAATACTTTTTGTGGCTGCAAAGATACAAAGAATTTTGTTAACGACCGTTACCCCCCCTTAAATAGTGTTAAGGGAAAGCAAATTTTTTGGCGAGATAATTTTTCGTCGGCGGTTTTTGGATTATTAACATAAAAATGTATGCGATGATAGATATAATTTGCTAACTTTGCAGCCGTTTTCGCCATAAAAAAAATGAAGAGAGGAATATGAATGACATTAAATCAAAAGAATATATTTTACTGACCAATTTGGAGCTGAAGACAGAGGTTCTGCCCTGCTGCCCCTGCCTGCTCTCGCTCAACGCCATGAGCCTGAGTCTGGCCGTGGATGCGAGACGACTGACAAAATGTTTTGAACTTATGCTGGCGCAATGGCAGTCATGCCTGCCGCTGGGCGATGCTTGCGATGTGAACTTTCCGCTGTGGGGTGACAAGGTTTGGGACATGATTAAGACGGTCCGCAAATCGTATAGTCTGAACAAGTTCGACGTGAACCTGTATGAGTATGAGTCGGCCAGCTATATGCGCTTCAAGGAGAGTCAGGCAGAGGTTGGTGCCCTGGACGGTTCGATAGAGCCGTTTAGGATTATCAGCGGCAGCGACGTGCCTGTGGTTGTGGTCTGTGCGCTGCGTGAGCTTCACGAGATGCTGATGCAGATCTCCGAGTTTCTGAACTCCCCCACGGAACAGCAGATCGCCGCGTCGTTCGAGCAATGGCAGGCTTGCTATCAGAAGCACTATAGCAAGGCGTGCCAAAAGAAATACAATAAGTGGAAGATTCAGTATTCGCCCCGCACGCTGAGAAAGAACCTGCAGGAGCGGATGACGAAGGAGCTGGAAGGCTTCAAGAAGATGTTCCTCAGCGACGACGAGTTCGAGCTGGTCTATGATTCGGAGCTGAAACGGATAGATATCGACGGCCTTTCGCGCTTCCTGTTCACCCATGCCGAGCGCTTCGGCGTGTCCCACATCGACAGCCGCCCGATGTTCAGCAAGGAACTGCAGAGGCTGTTCAGTTTCGTGGAGCTGTGGCGGCAGATGCAGGCCGACCTTCAACCCGCCAAAAAGCGCTCGGAGAAGCCTGCCGAGGTGGAGGACGAGCTGGAGAAGAAGGTGATGGCGGTGGTGGCCAAGGTGCACGATTTCGCATCGAGCAAATGGAGCGACCGGCTGCCGCAGCTATGGAAACGACTGTTCATGGCCTTCCACAGCGAGATTGCTCATGCCGGCGCCCACGAGAAGTTCAAGGAATTTAGCAAGAAGACGGTCTACTGCATCCTGGGCCACTTGAAGTCGAAAGGCCTCTATCGTGCCGACGTGACCAATGTGGAGCTGACGATCAAGCTGGAGGGCATCAACAACGGCATGCGGAAATACGTGAACAACGGCCTGACCGAGCTCGACCAGGAACTGAAAGCCCGCATCGTCGCGCATGTCGAACAGGAGATGCAGGCCCTGACCGCCTGATCAGTTCGAGATCGTTGCGAGATAGTTCGTGATAGTTGGTGATTACTAACTGTCACGTTTTTGTTTGTGCCTGACTGTCAGCGTGATACATAATGATAGTATCATCATTCATGATAGTTTGCGCACATGAAATAGTATGCCTAATTTTGTACCCGGATTCCAATGGGAACTCATAGCCCCAAGCGTGGCTCCCGCCAGTCCCGGTAATCATCTGGCCGCAAGACTGGAAACGCCATCAGATGTTCACTTCCTAATAAAAAAGAAATATGGAAGCAAAGAACAAACATTATTCCCGTAAGCCCCGCCTCGTGGGTGGCATCGTAAAGGAGATGCTCCAGGGCTGGCACCGCAACACAGCTCTCTGTGTAAATCTGAAAACCATCCTCCGCAACGACGAGCGCCTGCAGGCCGGTAAGGACTATCAGGGCATCCTGCGCCGTGACGTTGAATGTGAGGATTATTATTACGACGAGCACTACACGTTCGTCGAGACCGTTCCACCGGCTCCCCGCAAGCGCAATCCGCACGTGTTCAAGGGTAGGTACATCACCATCACCCGTCAGGCTGATGGCTCGCTGCGCCTGAATTTCCGTCCTGTAAAGATGGACGGGGATTTCAGCATCGAGCGTTACGCCGTCGGCGTGAGCAACGAACTGCTCTGGGCACTCGAGGGCTTGATAGAGAAAAGGTAGAAAAGTAAAAAGGTAAAAGATGGGGCTGTGACAGTTACAGTTGTGACAATTAAAAAACGAGGGGTACATCACCCTTTATAATCATTATAATTAATTGATATATAGATAGTTATATATATAATAAAGGAGATGGGTACCCTCTCAAAAAATAACTGTCACAACTGTCATCTGTCACACACATCATTCAAAATTCATCTAAAAAGCAGAAAATCAATGAGATACGACATTTCAAAATCAAAAGCGCCCGCGATGCCAAACCTTGGCAAGGGCACAGAATGTATCCGCCTGCTGCTCTCGCAGGTATCAAAAGACAATTACGAACCCTTCGTTCCGATGTTTTTCCCCGTCCTTGGCGCACACGTCAGCGGCGCGGAATTTCAGTATCCTGACAACAGTTGGAAGGAACCGACGGGCATGATGGCCAATCTCGTGGCCAATAGTGGCGACAACAAGGGCCAGTTGTCACCGGTGGTGGAAGCCCTCTGCCGTGATTTCCGTCAGCACGACAAAGAAGAGGAGAAAAAGTACCTGGCATGGCAGAAGCTGGATCAATCGAAGGGCAACAACCAAGCCCATCCCGTGGAACCCGTCGTGGCCTACCGATTCCCGCCGACCGACACGACCAGGGCCGGATTCCTCAAGAATGCGATAGCCCTCGAGGCTCAGGGTGGACTCACGCAGTACTTCAACCTGCCCGAGGTGGAGATGGCCGACCAGTTGTGCGGCAGTCACAAGCATGTTTCGCTGTTGCTCCGCAACGTCTACGACCGTGCCCGTGCCGGTGCCCTGCGCGCCACGAAAGACGGCATTACCGGCAACCCAATCCTCCGGGCTTGCATCACCATCTCGTCGAACCCCGACTCTACCCGCCGCTTCTATAAGTACGAGCTGACCAACGGCACATTCGGCCGAATGGTCTTCTCCTACAAGCCACGTGCGGGGCGCAGCGGTCGAATCCCAAGGCAGGGCAAGTACACCGACGAGTTCTACCAGAAGCTCGACGAGTATTTGGCGCGCCTTGACCTCTGCAAGGGCCGCTACATTATCCGGCCTCTTAACAAACTGATCGACAATCTGGCTCAGGACATGGCGACGCTGGCCGACCTGACCGACGACGATGTGCTGTTCGAGATGTCACACCGCTCGCTGGTGTCGGGATGGAAGGCTGGTTGCGTGATGTGGGCACTCAACGGGCAGACGTGGACCAAGTCGATGGGCGAGGTCGTGGAATGGCTGGTCTACCGCGACATCTGGAGCAAGATGCAGCTCTTTGCCGACATGCTTGGCAAGGACGGCGACCAGCTGAGCGAGGTGCAGCGCCGCGGCCCGAGGAACATGCTCAACGAACTGCCCGACAGTTTCAACCAACAGCAGTTGGAAGCCTTGCGCACCAGTATCGGCAAGAGCGCCGAAGGTGCCAGCGCCCAGCTGCGCCAATGGCTGTGCCGTAAGTTCATCACCTTCTCGAACCAGACGGGACTTTACACCAAGACGGAAAAGTTTCAAAAATTGATAATTGATAATTGATAATTAATTGAAAATTGCTAGCGCAACTATGGATAGAATAGAACTTCAGAAGCTTCGCGAACTCCCCATCGAGGGAGTCGCGGAGCGGCTCGGGCTCAGGGTTGTGAGGCACAAGGCGCTCTGCCCGTTCCATGACGACCACCATGCGAGCCTGTCGTTTAAGGTGAGCAAGAATTCGTACCGCTGCTTCGTGTGCGGGGCCTCGGGCGGCACGATAGATCTCGTGATGCGACACCTCAGCAAGGGGTTTGTGGATGCCTGTCGTTGGCTGGCCGATGAGCATTGCGTGATCCTGACCGAGTATCAGCCCCAGCCGTCTGACCACAGCCATGAAACATCTTTCGACGCCAGTCGTTATGAGCGGTTTTTCGAGCGGCCGTGGCTGAATGATGAGGCGCGGCGGTTTCTCTTTGAGGAGCGACGGATTGATGCAAGGGTCGTGCGTTGGTGTCGGCTGACGTCGTGGAAAGACCGGCAGGGCGTCGGCTGGTTGCAGATACCGTATTATGACCGTGAGGGCCAGCTGATCGGCGTTCAGAACCGCAATCTGGTGAAGGGTGCCCTACCCCGCTTCCGCTTCCCCGTCGGCTCACAATGCAGCATCTATAATCTGCCGGTGCTGAACCTGTTGCGTGAGGGCGAGGCGCTCTACATCACCGAAGGATGCTCCGACTGCTGGGCCATGCTCTCGGCCGGTCACAAGGCCATCGCCATCCCCTCGGCCACCCTGCTGAAACAGAAGGACGTGGAACTGTTGCAGGCGCTGGCATCGTCGCTGTCGCTCACCTTCCACATGTACCCCGATCGCGACGCGCCCGGCGAACGCCTCTTCCTCCAGCTGCAAGAAGTCCTGCCCCGCCTGGAGCACCACCAGCTGCCCCCGGGCTGCAAGGACTTCAGCGACTATTACCTGAAAACGAAAAGCGACGAAACTTCTTGACAGCCATCCCATTCACCAGACACAAGCAAGAATCAGGGCTAAGTAAACCAGAAGTTTACTTAGCCTAAACTCCGACTTTAGGCTAAGTAAACTCCCACTTTACCCTATCTAAACTCCAAGGCCCCGTTTTAGGGCGTTTTAAGATAGTTTTTATTATAAAAGTAAATTTGAAAGTATTTTACATCACAACATATATTCTTTGAAAAGACTGTATTTCTAGTAAACCCTCCTTCTTTGAAGTCATTTGAGAAATAAATCCCGTTTTTCTTGCAACTTTCAAAGAATCTTCGTATTTTTGCAGTCGTAAACAAATTGAATATGGAATATACCCAAAAGCAATGAGATTATGAGTCCAGTATTCAGACGCGAAAGCGAATATACTTTCAAAATATACTCCAATGAGGAGGAAAGGATGCACATCCACGTTCTCTATGGTAGTAAGGAGGCCAAATTTTGGTTGGAGCCGAATGTGGAGTTAGCGAAGAATGCTGGTATCCCAGAGCATAAGTTAAGTGAAATCAGAAAAATTGTAGAAGAATATGCAGACGAATTTAAAAAGCAATTCCGCGAGCACATTGGTATGCGTGTTGATGATTAACGCCCAGGGCATTATGCTTTCGGTTCAAGGACATGATTATTTCTTGTCTTATAATCGTATACCATGGATGCAGGATGCTCCAATCCGTAGCGTGCTGAACGTTCAGATGTCTGGCTCCGATGCCATCGAGTGGCCCGATCTTGACGTAGATCTCGAAATCGAAAGCCTCCGTCATCCCGAGCGCTATCCGCTCATTATCAAGCGGAATGCAATGGATTTCGTTGGGAAGAGTTCTCAATAAAAGAATGGCGTCGTGACAAAATTGGAAAGAAATTATATGCCAAGTATAAGGATAGTAGCGCCAACTCTTTTGAAGATAATTTCTGAACCTGCGGGAACAGGTTCCATGAGTTAACCCATCGGACCTGTCCCTGTCAGTTAGAAATAGCTTATTTGCCCATGATGATGCCGGCGACGGTGGTGATCTCAGCGTTGGTGATGGAACCGTTGCGGTCAAGGTCGGCATTCTTCTTGGTGAACTTCGCAGAGGCCTTTCCCTGCTTGGCATTGACCATCTCCACAAGGTCAGCGGCATTCACCTTTTTGTCGCCGTTGGCATCGCCCCTGAGGCCGATGTTCACTTTGAGGGATATTGTCTCCTGGGTTTCATAATCATAGTAACATATGGTATAATCACCCGCAGCTGTCGCCTGAGGAATTGAGGTCGATGAATGGTCAACGTCGCCTTCAAACCAGTACTCAATGTCCCCTTCGAGCATTTTTCCAGGAATAATCAGATCCTGCGGTTCTCCCGTATAAACGAGGTCTGTCTTAGCGGCTGGGGGAGTCATGATACGACTGTGGTTTGGTGCTTCCTTCTGATTTTTTATAATGAAGCTATTGCCTTTGATCGTCCACGACATTGATACATAGTTGTCGCCATTATTGCAAATCTGCCACTCTGTATCCACACCTTTCCGCCGGCTGATGGGGAAGAACTTGCATGAAGTCATTTCCTTATCTTTCACCATCTCCTCAATCGATTTGGACTTCACATTGCCCTTCGATTTCAGATAGCTCTTTTCTGGTGCGAAATCTGCTTTATAATTATAGAGGTTCACGACCTGATTGGTCTCGCTGTCAATATAGCCATAGCCGAACTGGAAGTCTTTAACCGTTTGCCCGGTATAATTGTAGAAATTGCAATTCAGGCACAGTTTTCCATCGTCAGTATGATCCAGGCTGAAATTCGTTGCCGTCAGACGGACTGGGGGAACTTCTTTGCCCGCCACCGCATCAGGACAGAACCCGATCACCATATTGTCGGGCAGGTTGTAGCGGTATTGATCCGAGTACTGCATCACATTCAGGGCGAAATAGCCGTCGTTCTTTCCGCTATATCCCCAGTTGATATGGAAATTGCCGTCGCCGTCATAGCCATCGATAATGAAGGCATGGCCGACCTCAGCCGTGGTCGTACTTTTCGCATTATACATCACAGGACGGTTGGCATCGAGCTCTGCCTGAATCATGGCCACCCAATCCTTCCAGAAGTAGCTCTCCTTCGCTTCGAATGTGACCGTGTTGGGATAGCCGAAGTATGTCTTTAGCGCATAAGGCACAATCGACATCAAGCCCTCTGAGCCACCTGAACCTTTTTTGTTATAGGCCATCTTGACCGCCGTTCCGCAATAGCTCATCAGCTGGGCAACGGCCGTCTTGGCTGCTGCCGACGAAGAACTGTTATAGGTGGTCGTCATGTTGCTCCAGTTAATGCTTGTGTTGGCAGAGAAGGCTTTTCCTGCCAGACCATCGGTATGCGGCGTATAGGCCTCGCTGGCTGTGGTGGTCTTGGCCGGTTTGTTCGTTCCCTTGGTAACAGCCCAGTAATACATGATCTGCGCCATCGCCGTAGCCACACAGCCCGTGTAGCAGTTGGTGCCGTCCTGCAGGGGACAGAGATCCCAATAGGGAGCCTGCTGGTTCCATTGGGTCTGAACGAGTGGTCCTTTCCCGCCTGTCCCTCTTGTCGAGGCATTTGGGGACTGGGCATCGGTCAGATGATGCTCCTGCATGAACCTGACCTGATCGGCATAACGGTTTAAGAGATCCTGCAAGCCCTCAGGCAGGTTGTCCATATCGAGGCTACCCTCGTCGGCATAACCGAGTACGGGTATCGTTCGCTCGTCGCCAGAGACGATGACGAATCCTCCCTCTTGGGCATTAAACACATAATAGGGCTCGATGTGGTCCTTCTCAGAGCTGCCACGCGTCTTGCTGACCATTGAGAAGTTTTTGTTACTCAAGAATTGTTTCGCTTTCTGTAAAGCATCATACTCAGTCACATGCTGCGCTTGGGCATTGAGGCCGAAAAGGACAGCAAGCAAAGTATATATGGTTCTTTTAACCATAGCTGATGATCGGTTGTTCTAAATGATGATTGATTAGTTTGTTCTGTCTATTCTTCCACGTTCATCCAATATATATAGGGATCGCGCGTCGGGGGAAGGAACTTCAGGAACGACTGCGCCATCTCCTTTTCGAAGGGTTTGCCGTCGAAGGTGCACTCGTTGAGCTCGCCGTAGATCTCCAGGGCGGTAAATCGATGGACGAGCTGACTCTGACGGATCTCGTAGATCTGGGTGAAGACGGACGGGCCTCCGACCGAGCCGGCAATGCGCAAAAAGCCAGAGCCATCGCGGGGTTGCAGGAACGAGGCGTGCAAGCGGTCGGTCTCAACCCCGATGAGCTTGATGTTGCCACCCTTGAAGGTAAAGAGGGCACCATGCTTGTCGTCGGCATCACGCATCCAAAGCTCTTCGTTGTAGTCGCCGTCGATGTCAATCCAACGGTATTTTGTGAGCTTGTAGTTCTTGTTCCCGTGGGGATCGTCCTTCAAATACAAGTTCCGACAAGCGGCGATGTCCTTCTTCCAAAGGGGTGTCTGCTCGTCGACCAGCTGATGGTAGCATTCCAGCTCCTCGCGCACCAACTTGCCGTCGCGGAGGTAGAACATGCCGACGGTGGCACTCTCGGGGGCACGATGCTCGAACGTGAATTCCAGGCCGTCGGGACCCTCAAAGGCGGCACCGATAATGCTGGAGAAATATTCGCCGTCGTCATCGACATTCCACGTGGAATTGTTGTTATTTTCTTCGTAATAACCCTCAACGGGATAGGAATAGACCTTGTCGCCGTCGGTGACCACCTCAAGGGCAAAGACCTTCTTGTCCTTTGGCTTGAACTGGAGCACACCATAGGTGTAGCGGTCGCCGATGCTGTAGGTGAGCTCAGAGCGCTGGGTCTTCATGCCGTACTGCTTTTCGAGCTGGCTGATGACAGCTTTAGGCAGGGGTTTGTCATTGTCGAAGGGCGACTCGAGCTTCGTGGCGAGACGCTTGCGGGTTTTCATATAGTCCTCGTGGACGATGACGTGCAGCTGGCCATAAGGATGGTCGCGCAGCGAGTCGGCGAGGTTGACAAGCGCATAGTTCATGCCCATTGAGGGAATCGTCGAACGACTGTGGAGCTCGCCTGGATAGATATCCTCACCATCGGGGTTCTTCAACTGTTCGCCAATGCTTCGGATGGCCACGCTCTTTCCGTCATCGACAAGCAACTGCGTGTAGCCGGCGGCATTTCTACGATAGGAGTCGAAGAGAGAGTCGGGCTCTTTGGGATCGGTCCAATAGACCACCTGCATGTGGTCGGGATCGAAATAGTAGAGGAACAGGGGCTTGGGTGTGGTATCGCGCGCCTCCGTGGAAAGGCTGTCGACAGCGAGGGAGTCGCTATCGGCTCCGCCCGCTGTCTGACCTTTCTGTTTGCATCCGGCCATCACGGCCATCATGCAAACAACAACGATAAAAGATTTCTTCATTACTCTGCTGACTGAGGAACCGGCTGTGGATTGTTCTTCGAACCCTTGGCGGCGAGTTCCTTCAGCTTATCCTTGCCCTTGAAAGCGAATACCCACACGAGGAATCCGGCAAGCACGAGCAAGCCGATGCCCAGCAACGGACGGTAGAAGAGCCATGCGAGGGCGATGATAATGAGCGACCAGACGATACCGATGACGGTACAAACGACGCCCACGCCCCAGCCAAAGATATTGGCCACGAACGGCACAACCTTGAGAATGGTCTCGAGGAAGCCGAAGATACCCTTCAGACCGCCGATAACGAGCATGATGCCGATGATGCGGAGGGCCCAAAGGATCATGTTGTTGGCCTCCTTCTCGCCCTCGATGATCTCGTCGCCACTCTTCTTACCCATCACGAGTGTCTGGAAACGCTTGCCGTTCTTGGCCTTGTAGGGCTTGAAGGTATCGCCATCAACAACAGCCATCACGGTCACTTTGGCAGGCACGACCTTCTCGAAGGTCACACGCACATCGCCCACCTCGGGAGAGCCGGGCACGCGACCGAAGTAGAGCACGTTGCTGGCCTGGTGGACATATTGCAGATCCTTCTTGTTATCAGCATTCTCCATCTGCTTGTTGATCGAGTCGTTGACGGCCTGCAGCGAGTCGAGCGCAGCCTTCACAGAATCGGGGAGCA
>JAEETC010000211.1 GCA_016286585.1 Prevotella sp.
CGATGGATCCGGTCGATCCCAGAATGGCTATTTGTTTCTTCATATCATTCCTTTTATACAATTCGGCCGCAAAGGTACGAATAATTCTTGAATAAACGGAATATAATTTGATTTTTTATGCTTAGAGCTCGAGCAGACCTGCTGGGATATGCATGGTGAGGCTGCGGGCCTGTTGGTCGATGGCGATGATGAGGTCCTCGGAGGCAGGGATGAGACGGCCGTCGTCGAGGCAGAAGAGAATGTTGAGTGTGGAGTCGTCGACAGAGGCGATACGCCCGACGCTACGTCCGCTGTCGGCATCGATGATGTCGAAGCCAACGAGGACGGACCATGTGAGTGTGCCGTCGTCGCTGTCGGCAAGACTGCGGGGAAAGTAGACATCGGTGCCCGTCAGTTCACGGGCTCGCTCTTGGGTGTCAATACCTTCAAACTTCATCAGCGCATTACTGTCGCTCTTGAAACGGTATTCCTCGATGAAGAAAGGTACCAGGATTCCGTCGATCTTCAGTATCAGATAGTCGGCATCGACACGGTCGAACACATCGTCGTCGAAAAGGAAGCTGATCTCTCCCTTCACACCATGAGTCTTCCCCAACTTACCTATCTGATATACCTCTTCTTCTCTAATCATATCTCTCACTTCTCACCTCTCACTTCTCACTTCTCACCTCTAACAATCTTCGCCCCGAGGGCATTGAGGCGGACCTCGATATTCTCGTAACCACGGTCTATCTGTTCGATGTTATCGATGCGGCTCGTGCCGTTGGCACTCATGGCGGCAATCAGCAGGGCGATGCCCGCACGGATATCAGGGCTCGACATACGACCACCCCGCAGGCAGATCTTACGGTCGTGACCTACGACCACGGCACGGTGGGGGTCACAGAGGATGATCTGGGCACCCATGTCGATCAGCTTGTCGACGAAGAACAGACGGCTCTCGAACATCTTCTGGTGGAAGAGCACGCTGCCACGGGCTTGGGTGGCCACGACGATGAGTACTGACAGGAGGTCAGGCGTCAGACCTGGCCAGGGAGCGTCGGCCAGCGTCATGATGGTGCCGTCGATGAACGACTGTATCTCATAGTGGCGCTGACGGGGGATCACAAGGTCGTCACCCTCCACCTTGATCTTCACTCCCAAACGGCGGAACGTATCGGGGATAATGCCGAGGTTTTCGACGGAGGCATTCTGAATGCGGATGCCGTCGCCGCACATGGCGGCCATGCCGATGAACGATCCCACTTCAATCATATCAGGCAGAATCTGGTGCTCAGCCCCGTGCAACTCGTTGACACCCGTGATCGTCAGTAGGTTTGAAGCGATGCCGGTGATGTGGGCTCCCATGCGGTTGAGCAGATGACAGAGCTGTTGCAGGTAGGGTTCGCAGGCGGCGTTGTAGATAGTGGTGGTGCCTTTGGCAAAGACGGCAGCCATCACGATATTGGCGGTACCCGTCACCGAGGCTTCGTCGAGCAGCATGTAGGTACCCTTCAGCCGCTGGGCGGCTATCTCATAGACATCACGGCCCGGCACATGCTTGAACTTCGCACCGAGTTTCTGGAACCCGAGGAAGTGGGTGTCGAGACGACGGCGCCCGATCTTGTCGCCGCCGGGTTTGGTGATCACAGCCTTGCCCATACGAGCCAGCAACGGACCAATCATCAGCACGCTGCCTCTGAGTTCGGCACACTTGTGGACGAACTCATCGCTTTCCAGATAATCGAGGTTCAGCTCATCGGCCTGAAAGGTATAGGTGTTCTCACGCCTCACTCCACACTCCTCGCTCCTCGACACTTTAACCCCGATGTCGCGGAGTAACTGGATGAGGTTGTTCACGTCGCGGATGTCGGGGATATTGTGGATGGTCACCGGCTCACTTGTCAGCAGAGAGGCACAAATCACCTGCAGGGCCTCATTCTTGGCGCCCTGCGGCCTGATGGTTCCGCTTAGAGGATGGCCTCCCTCAATGATAAACGACGACATAGGCTGTATGGGTTACTTTTTCTTCTTTTTCGGCTTGGGCTCTTCTGCGGCAGTCACTTTGTCGAGCTTGAGCTTGGTTGGATCCAGCTGGATGACACCGTCGGTGAAACGGGCCAGGTCGTCGACAACCTTCTCGTCACTCATCGAACCGTGACCCCATGTCAGCAGGTCGCGCTTCATCTGGCAGGCGGTATAGTAGGCCAGTGTGTCGCGTTCGTCGCCGGCAGGCATCTCCTTGAGCTTCTCAAAGAGTCCTTCAATCAGCTTGCCGTAGTGGCGCAGCCGGATGTTCTCCTGGGGCAGGGGGACGGCCTTGGGCTTGTTATGGATCTTCTCTGCATCGCTGACGTCAAAGGGCCAGTCGATGTCGAGCTGCTTGTGGCTCATCAGGTAGAGGTGATCCCAGAGGGTCTGCTCGTAGTTCGCGTTTCCACGCACGTCGGGCATCTTGGTCTCCATCATCCTGATAATCTCGTTGGCGCAGTCCTGACGCTGCTGTTTGTCGGGAAGGCCCACGGCATGATCCACCATCTTCTGTATCTCCCGACCGTATTCCGGCATCAAGAGCTTCTCGCGATGGGTGTTGTAGTCTAATCCTTTGATATCCATATTCTTGTCTACGTTTTACCTTTTCACTTATTTACCTTTATATCAGCTTCTTCGGCATCTTGGCCACGAAATCCTTCAGATAGAACGGTGTGAAGTAGGCCACATCTTCCGTCTCGCCGTTCAGCAAACGGCGCTCTGCCAGAGGTTGCATCCACTTCGCCTGAGGCTCGATGCCTTCTATCAGATGGGCGTTCGGGTGATGGATGACATCCATGCATTTCTTGGCACCATTGCCGAAGAAGTACACCGGATGTGCATCGAGGTATTCCTTGTAGGTCTCTGCCGTCACAATGTCGGCACCTACCTCTCTGACGGGTTTCAGGGCGCGGGTATAAATACCGGCATAGACCTCCATCCTTCTGGCGTCGAGCATCGGACAGAGCAGGGCGTCTTCCTCTGGTATCTCACGGAGCAAGACGGGTACACACAACAGTTCCAGCGTCGGCACAGCGATCAGTTTCAGATCGCGACCGTAGCAGATGCCCTTGGCCATCGAGACACCGATACGGAGCCCCGTGTAGGAACCCGGACCGCAACTCACGGCTACAGCGTCGAAGGGAATGGCGTGATTATCGGTAAACGAGAGGGCCTCGTCTACCATCGTACCCAGTCGCTCGGCGTGATTGGGACCAGAGTGGTCTTCCTGCTGGAAGATGACCTGAGAGTCCTCCGATACGGCGACGGAGCAAATATCCGTACTGGTCTCTATATGTAGTATTGTCGACATTTTCTTCTTTGTCATCTATTTAGTAAGATGCAAAGGTACGAACTTTTCCGTCAATATCAATCGTTTTATCAGAAATTAACTTAGAATTGCTCTTTACAGACAGGAATTGCACATTGTGGGGTTATTCCAGTACATAGTATTTCTGGTCAGAAAAAGATTAAACACTGTCGCAGATTTATTAATCATCGACGTTGATTTAATAATCACTGTCAGTGATTTAACAAACGTCGACGTTGTTTTAACTTTTACCCGTACCTTCCTGTCTTTTAGTACGGCACTCTCTGCCTTTTTCCTGGCACTAAAATCAGAAACTTGGTTCTGTCTCGCCTCGCTCGTAAATTGTCCAGCCATCGCTGTTCTGCCAATAACCTGCGAATTGCAAGTTAGTTGTGTCAGCATAGCCAAAGAGTGGATTGTGGGAGTAAGTAATGACGGGGTTGTCCTTGTCGTCCCATCTGGCATAGATAACAATGCGGTTCTCGCCCATGCCACTGCTGTTCCTTTCCCATTCAAGCGACCATGTGCCAGTGAAGGTGCCGTTCTCGTCGGGCATATCCTCCCAGTCGGTGTACTGCTCCTTGCCGCCAATGGTTACGACTTGCCGTATCTGCCATTTGCGCTGTCCATTGAGCGTACCGTCGACATTGAACGTCAGTTGCTCGAATGCCCGTTGCTTGTCAAGGGATTTCTCATAGTGCCAGGTGCCAACAATGAACGGCGTATATTGTTGCCGCAGTTGCTCTGTCTTTTCGTGCGCTTCCGGATCTGCATATTCAGGGTCGCTGCTGCATGAGACGAGAGAGAGCGTAGCAACCATCGTCATTGTAATACTCCAAAACTTCATTTCCTTCATTTTCTTGTTGTTGTATGACTTTTTGTTCAAATAAACGCGGAATGTCGTGAAATCTTGTGTCGTTAGGCGTTAATTATTCTTAAGCCCTTAAATAGTTTCTCTATATTATATATATTAATAAGGTGTAGTGCGTTTTGGGCCTTGACTTGTATCAAGAGTGGATAAATTTTTGCATGAAACATGAAAATTTTCCCGAAAAAGTTTTGTTGGTTCGGAAAAAGTGTGTACCTTTGCACCCGCTTTCCGAACGAGGGGAGCCAAGAAAGAGTTCTTTGAAAGATTTACATAGACAGAAGTAGTACAAGAAGCGACATACTTTTTTGTAAGTATGTTGGGTATAAGAAACGAACCGTTTAATTCTTGAACAGGATAGTCGTTCTGAGACAGATAACGTCCTTTATGGACAAAGATACAATTTATACAATGAAGAGTTTG
>JAEETC010000212.1 GCA_016286585.1 Prevotella sp.
CGCTTGGCGCTGGCGGCACTCTGCGTCAGCATGACGAAGATCATCGAGAGCATCATCAGCGACTGTAAGATTGACATGACGTAGGTGAAGAGTGACGTCAGCTCACCTGTGGTCAGCGTGCCAGAGACGATGAAGTGCGCTCCCCACCACGACAGGGCGATGATGCAACCATAGACCACGATGTTCATGATGGGATGGTTAAGGGCCATGAGGCTCTCTGCACGTACATATAATTTATATAGCCCCTCAGCGGCCTTTGAGAACTTCTGGTTCTCATAGTCCTCCCTCACAAAAGCCTTCACTACCCGTATGGCGTGGATGTTCTCCTGCACACTCTGGTTCACCTCGTCGTAACGCTCGAAAACCTGTTGGAACAATTTGGCCACCCGCGAGATGATCTGATAGAGCGAGCATCCGAGGATGATCATCGCCACGATGAAGATGAGGCTGAGACGGGCGTCGATGACTAGACACATCACGATGGAGAGAATCAGCCGGAATGGTGCCCGCACGGTGATGCGCAGAATCTGCTGATAGGCGTTCTGCAGGTTGTTTACGTCAGTCGTCATCCTCGTCACCAGTCCTGATGTGGAATACTTGTCGATGTCGCTGAAGGCAAAGCGCTGTATATTCCGATACATGGCCTTGCGCAGGTTGGCGGCAAAGCCCGATGAGGCGTATGCCACGCTGCGCCCTGCGAGGATGCCGAAGGCCAGCGAGAGGAAGGCCATACCCAGCATGACGGCTCCGTAGAACCACACGTTCTCCATGCTGCCCGCATTCAGTCCCTTGTCGATGAGCGAGGCCGTCACGTAGGGTATCAGCACGTCCATCACCACCTCCATCGCCGTCCACACGGGGGTGAGGATGGAGGCCGTCCGGTATTCCTTGATTTGTCTGGTAAGTGTCCTGAGCATCTTTGTTAATGCATAATTCACAATGCACAATGCACAATTTCGCTGCAAAGATATAAAAAAAGGTGGAATTAAGCGCTAAGAACCAAAAATATTTGTACCTTTGTGCCCAAATTAGATTAACGATGAGATTTGTCAGTTGGAATGTGAACGGCCTTCGTGCCTGCGAAGGCAAGGGATTCAGTGAGGTGTTCCGTCAGTTGGACGCCGATTTTTTCTGTCTGCAGGAGACGAAGATGCAGGCTGGTCAGCTCGACCTCCAGTTCGAGGGTTATGAGAGCTATTGGAACTATGCCGAGAAGAAAGGCTACTCAGGTACGGCCATCTTCACGCGTCATCAGTCCCTTGGCGTGACCTATGGCATCGGCATCGAAGAGCACGACCACGAAGGGCGCGTCGTCACCCTCGAGATGCCGGATTTCTTCCTCGTCTGCTGCTACACGCCTAACTCTCAGGACGGTCTCAAGCGCCTCGACTACCGGATGTCGTGGGAGGATGCCTTCCGTGAGTATCTCGTGCGCCTCGACCAGCAGAAGCCCGTCATCCTCTGCGGCGACCTGAATGTGGCCCATGAGGAGATAGACCTCAAGAATCCCAAGACGAACCACATGAATGCCGGATTTACCGACGAGGAGCGCAAGCAGTTCAGCAATCTGCTGGCCAGCGGCTTCACCGACACCTTCCGCTACAAATATCCCGAGGAGGTGAAATATTCGTGGTGGTCCTACCGTTTCCAGGCTCGTCAGAAGAATGTGGGCTGGCGCATCGACTATTTCGTCATCTCCGACCGTCTGCGCGAGCGTCTCGACGATGCGAAGATCCATTCCGACATCCTGGGTAGCGACCATTGCCCCATTGAGTTGACCATTCGTTGAAGAATCATAGCGTTTCGTTGAATGAATTTGCAGGAATCCCCCAATAGCGTTACCTTTGCATCGAAAATCAAAGTAACGGAAATGGAAGAACTATTGAGGCAATATGCCCCCATCACACTCGACGAGATGACTGGTGTGAAATTGTTGAATCGCACCGACACGAAGTTCGTCACCAACGTGCCCACGCTGATGCGGCTGCTGGAAATGGCCTGCGGCGACTACTACGTGCAGGATATCGACGGTGTGCGCATCGCACCTTACTATACCGTCTACTTCGATACCGACGACTGCGTCATGTACCGTCGTCACGAGGCTGGCCACATGAACCGTCAGAAGCTCCGCGTCCGCAGCTATGTGGACTCTGGCCTGAACTTCCTCGAGGTGAAGACGAAGAACAACCGCGGTCGCACGAAGAAGAAGCGCTTCGAACTCCCCGACTTCAATCCCGAGGATTGTGCCGCGTTCAATGTCCAAAGCTCAAAGTATCAGGATTTCCTGCACACCTGGCTGCGCTACGACCCTGCGCTGATGACGGAGCAGCTCGAGAACCGCTTCGACCGCATCACGCTGGTGAACAAGGGCAAGACCGAGCGGCTCACCATCGACACCAACCTGCGCTTCCATAACATCGTCACCGACAGCTACCGTTTCATGGACGGGGCCGTCATCATCGAGCTGAAGCGCGACGGCAATGTGCCGTCACCCATCCTGCGCATGCTCCGCGACCTGCGCATCAAGCCTCACGGCTTCTCTAAATACTGCATCGGTTCGGCCTTCACCAACGAGGCCCTTCACCGCAACCGCATCAAGCCCAAGATGCACGACATCGAAAAAATAATAGGATAAAAAATATAGATTATGTTAGATTCCCTTTTTTCCCCCTCATTCTCGTCGATGCTTGTCCGACTGCTGATTAACATCGTGGTCGTGGGACTCATCATCGACCGGTTGTATTACCCCAAGAGCAAGCGCCGTGACTTCTACTTCACGTTCATGCTCATCTCCATCGCCATCTTCTTCATCGTCTTCTTCATGATCTTCGTGCTCGAGGAGATGAAGGGCAAGACGTCGCTGGGTATCGGTATCGGACTCTTCGGCATCTTCTCCATCATGCGCTACCGCACCGATGCGATGCCCGTCCGCGAGATGACCTACCTCTTCGTCATCATCGCCCTCTCGCTGGTCAATGCCATCTCCGAGGGTGTCCCCATGATCGAGCTCGGCATTACCAACGCCATCTTCTTCGTGGCCGTGTGGCTCTGCGAGTGGCGACTGAAGGTGCTGCCCTCGAAGATTGTCCAGTACGACAAGATGGAGCTCATCGTGCCCGAGCGCAAGCAGGAGCTCATCGCCGACCTTGAGAAGCGCCTCGGACTGGAGATCGTCCAGGTCGAGGTGGGAGCCATCGACTTCATCCGCGATATGGCGATGGTAAAGATCCGCTATCGTGGCAAGCGTTCCGACGGCGATGTCGCCGAGGCCCTGAAACTGTCGAAAGAACAACTCAAGGAATTCTAAACACAAAGAAACTAAATGAAGATGAAACTATCCGATTGCAAGGCGATGGGAATCCGGAAAAGCCTTCTGCCCTTTTTCCTGATGGCCCTCATGCCTTTAGCCGCCGCAGCTCAGAGCGACGACTTCGGCCTCGACTTCACTCTCGAGGCCCAGAAGAAACTCTCCAAGTCGTGGAGCCTCGGCCTTGAGGGCGAGATGCGCACCCGCGACAACACGAAGACCGTCGACCGCTGGAGCGTCGGCCTCGGCCTCGACTGGAAGGTCGCCAAGTGGCTCAAGGCCTCCGCCGGCTACTCGCTGCTCTTCGACAACAACGAGCGCATCACCTATTTCGATGAACTCGACGACGAGGTGCTCGACGGCGATGCCGATGCCGGTGATCCCAAGAAGTGCGCCAAGTACTGGGGCACGCGCCACCGCTTCAACCTCTCGCTCACCTTCGACAAGAAACTCTTCGGCGACTTCCGCTTCTCGCTGCGCGAACGCTGGCAGTACACCTGGCGCCCACAGTACACCGTCGACGAGCGCTGGAGCTACCTCAACAACGACTACGACGGCAAGCCGAAGACCTACAACGGCAAGGGCAAGAGCGTGCTCCGCAGCCGTCTACAGGTGGAGTACGACAAGAAGGGCCTCGACGTCACGCCTTATATCAACGCCGAACTGTTCAATGCCTGGAGCCTGCAGAAGATCCGTTACACCGCTGGCCTCGACTGGAAGCTCTCCAAGCAGCACACCCTCGGCGCCTTCTACCGCTACCAGTACGTCCGCAACGACGATGACGACCTAGAACCCAACCGCCACCTCATCGGTGTCAGTTATAAGTTCAAGTTCTAATAACACATGATCCCCTGCCAGTGTGGCAGGGGATAACTTTTATTGATAGATGAACAATGTCTTTCGGCGATTCCCAACTGATGGCGGTCTCACGGCAAAGTGCACCCAGTAGCGGCCCTTGCGGTTCCGCTCTATCAGCAGCTCATCAAAGTCCTGCTTCCAATCATCAGCTGTATCGAGCAATATAGCGGTATACCTGATCGCCTGCTCCACGCCCACACATCTGATATCCACAGCGCATCCCGTCAGATGATTGCTCGAATGAGCCCCACCCACGCACCTGTTCACCTCTGGAGATCTGTACCCGCTCGAAATGATGATGGGCTCTACGTTCTTCGAGGTTTCGTAGTCCTCGCCTGGCTTCAGGCAGTAAAGCGTGTTATACGTGTATCTCAGCTCCTCCAGCCACGGACACAACCGCTTCAGATTCTCAATCTCCTCGTGACTGGGGATATTCCCGTCGAG
>JAEETC010000213.1 GCA_016286585.1 Prevotella sp.
ATCGTCAGTCTGTCCTTCTTAAAAACCTCTCTTGCATCCGGGAAGTTCCGCTCCACCTTCTTATAGATATCGATGAAGCTGATCACACAGGTCTTCGTGTATCCGGACAGTGTTGCGGTCATCTGCTCGAATTGATCTATATGCCATTCCACAGAATGCTTATCATCCACAAAGATCGGATCATATCGCCAGCCAACACTGTCTACACTGACGGCATCAGAAAGCTTCTTAAAGTCTTCCATCACTTTCTGCTTATCCGGCACATTAGGCTCGATATCTTTCCCATACGGCGTAATGGTAACGAACCAGTATTGTCCGTAAGGCTTTAGTACATCCATATGCGGCAACATCGGTGCCGGATTCTTCGTACAGAATGCGATCAGATCAACAACCTCCGGGGACAGACTGTACCGGGTCACTTGAGACGAGTTGTAAGGATTACGTACCAGCACAAAGCCTTCTTTTATTCGATTTATCAGCCACTCATGGTAGAATGCCGGTATGTCCGTTCGCATCCCTGTATTTATGATCATGAAATCACTTCCTCAATTCGTCTATTACCGTACCGATATCCCCATCGATACAGATTGCCTGCTCCCTGATATCCTCCGGGCAGACTGCTTCCCCGTAATTGACACAGGCATATGTTGCATCCGGATTATCTGCAGTCATCTGCCAGAAAGGATACTTGATAATACTAGGAGTATTATAACCTACGCCAAGTTCCAGATACAGGATTTTTCCGTCGTGACCAGTAAGGAAATCACGATATCGCTCCGCCGCTTTGCGCCAACCTTTGTCCTCAACAAATTTATCATCCGACCTTAGATTCATCGTAAGAGGCTTTCCACACTTCGGGCACTTCGGAATTAAATCCGTTGGAATACTCATGTCTTTCTGCTGCTTTACCATAGCCCTGATCATTTCTTCATTTTCATATGTCTCATCATGGCATGGTTCGCTGCACTGGAATAAACCGTAATCACCCTGGGTATAAAACAGCCTGCTCTTAGCAAATCCTGCCTTTTGGAAACAATGATCTACATTCGTTGTGATAACGAAATAATCCTTATCCTTAACCAAAGAAAACAAATGCTCATACACAGGCTTAGGTGCATCCATATATCTGTTTACAAAGATGTACTTCGACCAGTAAGCCCACATCTCTTCCGGAGTCTCATAAGGATAGAAGCCACCGGAGTACATATCCTTAAAACCATACTTCTTCCCGAATTCCGAGAAATGCTTCTCAAAGCGCTCGCCGTTATAAACAAATCCTGCGGAAGTCGAAAGACCTGCTCCCGCCCCGATCACAACAGCATCTGCTTCTTCTATCGCTTTCTTTAATCTCTTTATCTCATCCGAGTAATTCCCGGTAGATTTCATAATCTTTGTCCTTCCAAACATTGAATATCACCTCGATTCCGTTACCATATTCCTTCCTGTATTCCTTTACAATATGAACTGCGATCTCTGCCGCACGTTCATTCGGGAACATGAACACTCCCGTGGATATACAGCAAAACGCTATACTCTTCACGCCATTCTTTTCTGCCAGTTCCAAACACGATCTGTAGCATGATGCCAAAAGTTCTTCATGCTCCTTTGTGAGCTGACCTTGCACGATCGGTCCGACTGTATGCAAAACATATTTACAAGGCAGATTGTATCCCGGTGTGATCTTTGCCTGTCCGGTCGGTTCCTCATATCCCTGCATCTCCATGATATCAGCGCAGGCATTTCGTAGCTGAATCCCGGCATAGGTATGGATACAGTTATCGATACAGTTATGACAAGGCTGGTAGCAACCGGTCATCCCACTGTTGGCAGCGTTTACGATCGCATCACAGCGAAGTGTCGTGATATCTCCCTGCCAGAGATAGATCCCCTCTTCAGCGGGAGTCAAATCTTTCAGATTCATAATGCCCTTTTCTTTTGTTTCCTCCTGCAGGTATTCATCCTGCACTTTCAGGAAATCTCCATTAATCTTCCCAGGCATGCGTACATTGAACAAGCTGCGGAGAAGTCGTTTCTGTTCCTCCGCCTCTTTAGGGATTTCCATGTCTTTATATCTTGGCTGCTCAGCCAGGAGTGTTTTTATCAGATATTTTCTCTTCTCTGCCTGTTCCATACCAACACCTTCTTACTCTATGATCTGTACTCTTCCAGGCTTTCTCGGCTTGCTTACCGGCTGCTGCCCGTCGATATATCCGAGAACCACAAAGCCCTGACATATATAATTATCGGGAACGCCCCATTTTTTCATAAGCGCCCGACCTTCTTCGCTGTCAAAAGTCTCTTCGCCCCTGGAGATGATGCAGGATGCGATGCCAAGCTCTGTAGCCTGCAGCACAATGTTTTCTGCCATGCAGAAAGCATCCGCAGTCTTAAACAGGAAATTTCCCTGTGAAAAGATTGCTATAACTGTCGGCGCTCCGTAGAAGCCGTCCTTCATTGTCGGATCATCGATGACACTGGGCTGCTCCTTCGATACATAAGAACAAACAAGGTTTCCCCTGTTAAACTTCGCAAGGTTCATGATCCCAAGCTTTCTTGTCAGATCCTTATTGTGAAGAGCCACCATCATGCTGCGCTGCCCTCCGCCTGCATTCGGCGCATAGTTTCCTGCTTCGAGAATCTTCTCAAGATCCTCACGACTGATCTGTTCATCCGTATACTTCCTTATCGAATGTCTGCTCTTAATGATATCTATCAACATGATAACACCTCCCCTGTGATCTCGTTCTTTATTTTCCAGCACTGCGGATCCGCAGCGAAAAAATCTCCGTTTGTTCCTTTTGCGACTGCAGGACATCCCCTGCACCAAGGCTTTAGTTCGCACTTGGAGCATTTGCTGAATTTTTCATACTCTCTGTACCTTTCCATCTGACAAACCCACACATCCGCAAGTCTGTCTTCAAATACGTTCCCCACTTTGCTCTCTGCCACTCTTCGGCAGGCATAGATGTCACCATTGGGTAGAATAGTGATATGGCAGTTGCCACAGTTACATCCGCCATAGATCATTCCCTCTTTTGCGTTCTCGGGAATCTTAAACTCTCCGGTTTCATATTCATAAAGCATCCAAAGGTGGTCCTTCTTGTTAAAGTATGTCTCACATCCTTCTGCTTCGTATTCTTTGAACTTCTTGTCACATACAGCCAGAAGCTCTCTGTATTCCTGTGCGGTCATGCTGGCATCCAGATCTCCGCCGCTCGGTACATACCGTGAAAAAGCGAATACGTTAGCACCTGCCTTTACCACTTCATCAATGATCCCCGGAACTTCCATGCGGTTTGTTTTTGAAACCGTAGTCATGATAACGCTTCGGATCCCTGCCTTATTGATGCATGCGATCTTTTCAAGCGTACAGTCAAAGGAGCCCGGCTTTCTGAACCAGTCATGAGTCTCTCTGAGGCCATCAAGAGAAAGCTGATATTTCTCACATCCATAGCCCTTTAGTTCCATGCATACCTGATCGTTTAGGTGGAAGGGGTTTCCAAGTATCGTAAACCCTATCTCATGTTCTTTTAAGAGTCCCAGCAGCCTCCAAAAATCGGGATGTAATATCGGATCTCCTCCCGTTATATAAAAATACGGAGTCCTTCCATACATTTCACAGAAATCAAGGCAGTTATAAAAGGTGTCTTCCATCTGCTTCCAGTTCATGGATTGCAGGCAGGTGTGATTACCTGCTGAATAGATGTAGCAATGCTTACATCTCTGATCGCATTCATCTGTTATATGCCATTGAAAAGAAAAGTATGGCTTAGTGAGGCAAGCACCTGACGAGCTTGCTCGATCAGGTATTTGCCGAACGTCTCCATCGAGACGAAGTCGAGATGGCTTCATATCTGTATTCCTCCGTATCGTAAACAGCACGTAAGCTGATGATCTTCTAAAATGATCCCCCGGCTTTTGACTGCCTGGGGGATCAATATGGTATGTCTTTCTTATTTGTCCCCTGCACCACAAGCACTTCCGCAAGCTGCAGGTTTCTCTTCCGGCTTATCTGCCGCCCCACATGCTGCAGGTGTTTCAGCGGGCTTATCTCCTGCCGTCGCCTCGCTCCGACTCTGCGAGCTTGATGTCCCCTGGACATCTGCAGAGCAAGCTGCGGGCTTCTCAGATGCACCACATGCTGCCGGTTTGTCGGATGCGCCGCAAGCACTCCCTGCCGTGTTTTCGTTCCATCCTGCAATGTTTGATAATGCCATGATATTTACCTCCGTTAAGTTGATTTCAGTAGGCCCTATTGCCTTCCTGCTGTCATGATTATCGCAAAGGAGGGAAAACATTGTAAGTACGCACTTTTTTATTAGGTAGTTACCTTTTTGTAACCTATTGACTGTCAGACGCCATAACAGTAAAATTTATATGTAACATTCAAATTTGAAGTTTTGATAAAAATGAGGTGTTATCAATGAAAACAAAAGATGAATTACCTGATTGCCCGGTAGCTACAACGGTCAGCCTGATCGGCAGCAAATGGAAACTGCTTATCATGAGAAATCTCCTTGTCCGCCCCTGGCGTTTTAATGAATTGCAGAAATCTCTGGACGGGATCAGTCAGAAGGTGCTTACAGACA
>JAEETC010000214.1 GCA_016286585.1 Prevotella sp.
CCAAGCGGTCTGCTAGTGCAAGACTGGGCTCATGGTGATTCTTCTCAAGGAAGGCGTTAAGGGTTTCTTCTCCCCGCCGCTGCACTTCCCGGTTGTCGCGACGCAGGATGGCCTGTATCTTCGCCTTCGCCTTAGCAGTGGACACGAAGTTGATCCAGGCGGGACTGACATGTTGTGATTTCGACGTGAGGATTTCCACCTGGTCGCCACTCTGCAGTTTATGGCTCAGTGGCACCAGCTTATGGTTGACCTTGGCTCCGATACAGTGGCTTCCGAGGAAGGTATGGATGGAGAAGGCAAAGTCTAAGGCTGTACAGTCGGCTGGTAGGGTGCGGATTTCTCCCTTCGGCGTGAACACAAATATCTCACTGGCAAAGAGGTTCAGTTTGATAGTGTCGAGGAAGTCCATGGCATCGGGTTGGGGATCGTCGAGAATCTCCTTGATGGTATGCAGCCAGTCGTTCAGTTCGGTCTCGTCCTCGGTATATTCTTCTTCTACACCGTCCTTGTATTTCCAATGGGCGGCAAAACCCTGTTCTGCCACCTCGTCCATACGATCAGAACGTATCTGCACCTCTATCCATCGTCCTTGTTTCGACATCAGGGTGACGTGCAAGGCCTGATAACCGTTGGCCTTCGGATGGGAAAGCCAGTCGCGCAGACGGTCTGGATGCGACTTGTAGATCTTTGAGATGGCGACATAGATATTGAAACACTCGTTGACTTCCTCCTCCCTGACCCTTGGCGTGAAGATAATGCGCACAGCCAAAATGTCGTAAATCTCTTCGAAGGTGACATGCTTGTTCTGCATCTTATTCCAGATAGAGTAGGGAGTTTTAACGCGCTCCTTGATCTCATACTGGATGCCCATCTTTTCCAGGGATTCTTTGATGGGGGCCGTAAACTGGTCGAACAATTCATGACGTGATACATGGGTCGACTTTAACTTGGCTTCAATATTGGCATATTCATCAGGATGCTCAAACTTGAAGCTGAGGTTCTCCAGTTCTGACTTTATCTTGTTGAGTCCCAAACGGTTGGCCAATGGGGCATAGATATAGAGTGTCTCACCGGCAATCTTGTATTGTTTGTTGGCAGGCTGGGATTCCAAGGTTCGCATGTTGTGCAGACGGTCACAGATCTTGATGAGGATTACGCGGATGTCTTCACTCATCGTCAACAACAGTTTCTTGAAGTTCTCTGCCTGTGCTGATGCCTGTTCGCCGAAGATGCCACCGCTGATTTTGGTCAGACCGTCGACAATCTGTGCAATCTTCGAACCGAAGATGTTCTCTATGTCCTCAACGGTATAGTCGGTGTCTTCCACCACATCATGGAGCAAAGCTGAGCAGATACTGGTGGAACCCAGTCCGATCTCGGAGCAGGCAATCTGTGCCACGGCAATCGGATGCATAATATAGGGCTCACCCGAGAGCCGCCTCACCCCTTTGTGGGCCTGGCGCGCAAAGTTGAAAGCTTTGGTGATGAGGTCCACCTTCTTGCGGTGGCGCGACTTTAAATAGTCGTTCAACAGTTTCTCAAACGCCTCGTTGATGATCTTGTCATCAGCCTCTTCCTGTAGTCTAAGATCTTCCTCTGCCATAACTTCTCACCCTTTCACTTTTTCACCTTTTCACTTTTCCACCTTTTTACCTTCCTATCTGACTCTGATCTTCTTTCCTGCCTGGATATTATTGCCTCGCAGACCATTCAGCTTGCGAAGCTTATCGACGGTAGTACCGTTGCGCTTGGCAATCTGCGACAGGGTTTGTCCGCGCTGGATAGTGACGGAACTACTTCCTCTAGAACTTTTTCCTCGACGAGAGTTGCGGGCTGCGCGTCTGCTGGTTCGTCCGTTTCTCCTACTGACGGAAGAACGGCTCCGCGAGAAGGTGGGTACATCGTCGTTCACGTCAACTACAGCTCGTTTGGTCAGCAGTTCACTGACGCGGTAGTTGTAGATAGAGTCTTCGTTATCAATAAACTTGCCGGAGTCGGCCAGTGGCAGTCTGATGGCACAGGGCTTGGTGTTGCCAGGTACGATGTCGCGGCGGTATTCGGGGTTTAGCGAGCGCAACAGGTCGATGTTCGTGCCGATGACACCGGCAATTTGTTCCAGATGGACATCGCGGTGCACGATGATGGTGTCGCTTTGTGCCGGCAGATTGGTGGTCATCGGACAGATATTATGCTCGCAATAGTATGTCATGATGTAGTTGGCGGCGATGAAAGCAGGCACATAACCGCGGGTTTCTGCAGGCAGGTAGGGGTAGATTCTCCAGTAGTCCTTGTCTGCGGCTGTGATGGTTTCGTCTTCCTGCGTACGTCCTGAAGCGGCACGATAGCGGCGTATAGCCTTATTGATGTTCTCTGGTCCGCAGTTGTAGGCTGCAATCACCAGGTTCCAGTCACCGAAGATCCTGTAGAGGTCGCGCAGATAGCGAGCTGCGGCATAGGATGACTTCACGGGGTCGCGGCGCTCGTCGACAAGTGAGTTGACTTCCAGTCCGTACTGCTTTCCTGTGCCGAGCATGAACTGCCAGAGTCCTGTGGCACCAGCCCGTGACACAGCTTTGGGGTTCAATGCAGATTCAATGATGGGCAGATATTTCAGTTCCAGGGGTAGCTGGTAGGTCTCCAGGGCCTCCTCGAAGATGGGAAGATAGAAGTTCGAGGCCCCTAGGAGATAGCTGACGGAATAGCGCAGCCGTCCACTATAACGGTCGATGAAACGCTGTACGATATCGTTATAGGCAAGCTCCATGACGGAGGGTATGCGGCTCAGACGTTCGATATATACTTCTCGTGGGTAGGTGGGATTCTCGTTCTTCATCTCACAGTCGCCGGGGGTACCAAGATAGGTCTTCGACATATAAAGGTTCAGCAGACTGTCGAGGTCGTAGGTCATGGCTTCGGGGAATTCAATGACTTCCTCGTTACCCTCCTGATCGGTGACGGCAAACTCGTCCTCACTCAGAACTTCTATATCCTCCTCATCGTCTCCTTCTTCCTCGTCCTCGTCTTCGTCTTCAACATCTTCAATATTTTCTGTCGTCGTGTTGTTGTTGACTACTTGCGCATTCACTCCAGTTATTCCTGTCAGGAACGCGGTCACGAGGATGATCATTAGTTTTTTCTTCATTCTTATCTCTATATTTTCAATGTTCAATTTTCAATCTTCAAAAGTTCAGACTACACTGCAGTCCCACTGATGAGGCGTCAAATGGGTGATTCGACAGGTGGTTGTTAATGATGGTGGGCTCCACTCTGAGACTGAGGTCGTCGGAGATGTCGAATACCGACAGCTCTGCGTCTACATAGGCGTCTATGACAGATAGGGCATATACTCCCACCATGACAAAGAAACTCAGGTCGCGCCAGCGTCTGTACTTGTCCTTTCGCTTCTTGAAGATGTCTTTATAACGGTTCTCATTGCTGGGCGTTATAGTTGTCCCAAGATGCAGGAACTGGTTATAGCTCTGTGTGCCTGGATCATTATCCATCAGGTCGAGATAGGCTTGTGAGTAGTCCTTATACATCGTGTTATTCCAGTTCATGGCGTAAATACAGCCGATGAATCCTCCATACACGATGGGCAGCTTCCAGTATTTGCGGTTGTAGATCTGTCCTCCGCCTGGGATGACGAGTGCCAGCCACAGGGCTCGTTTCGGATCAGGTCGCCACGTTGACCACTTGTCTACCAATTCCTTATGAATCATTGTTGTATCCACCACCAGGGAGATGCTGTCGGCAGTAAGGCTTGGCAGACTGTCAGCCTCTACCACGTCCTGAGCCATAGCCTGCCTGCTCCCTGTCAAAAGCAAAAGACAGGTGGTGATAATCATCCCTGTCCGATGGGCAATATGTTGTCTTGTCGTCTTCAAAAGCCCTTAATTCTTCATCTTGTCGAGGATATTCATCACATATTCCAGTTCGTCCTCATTGCTGAACGGAATACTGATCTTGCCTTTCCCCTGTGGGGAACAGCTCATGTGGACCTTGACCTTGAAGAGTTCTGACAGACGGTCGCGCAGGATGCTGTATTCCAAAGGCAGAGGAGAACTGCCACCAGCAGATTTCTTAACGGTTTGGATTGTCTCCCCGTTTTTCAGCTGCTGCACCATCTCCTCAACCTTCCTGACGGAATAGTTGTTCCGCTGGATATCCTTGAAGAGCTTGAGCTGGGTCGACGGACTGTCGATAGCCAATAGTGCACGGGCATGTCCCATGTCTATATCTCTGTTTTTCAGTGCTATCTGTATCTGTGCGGGCAGCTTGAGCAGTCGCATGTAATTGGTGATCGATGTGCGACTCTTTCCCACACGGGCTGATATCCGCTCCTGGGTCATGCCTGTGGATTCCGCCAGGTGCTGGTAGGCGAGGGCAATCTCGATGGGATTCAGGTCTTCACGCTGAATATTCTCCACTAAAGCCATCTCCATGACCTTCTCGTCTTCTGCGGTACGGATATAGGCCGGTATGGAGGTCAGTCCAGCGATGGTGGCGGCTCTCCAACGGCGTTCGCCTGCAATGATCTGGTATTCGTGGTCGCCTGTCTGACGGAGGGTGACGGGGGTGATGATGC
>JAEETC010000215.1 GCA_016286585.1 Prevotella sp.
AGCCAGCAACTGACATCGCGCTCCTCGTCAACCCAACTGAGGGTATCGGGCACATCTAAGCTACCAACGCTCTTGCAGGCCTTGCAGATCTCCGTAGGTGTAGAGAAGGTAATGCCTTTCTCCTTGGCACATGCCGGCAGGGCATGGATGAAGTCAAGAATGTTAGAGCTGAGCGGCTGGGCGATACCCAGAGCCGAGAGCTCCATGAAGATGTTGATGATCTGCTCCTCCTCAGGGAATCGAGCGATGCGGTCAATATAGGCATCAGCGAAGAGAGGATAACCATCCCACTCTGAGTTGTTGAAGCGCAAGGAGATATCGTCAGACAACTCGATGTCGCGGAGCAACAGTTTCAGGTTGGGAGCCAGGTTGCAGTTGTAGACATAGTGAGGCGACTTCCAGCCAAGCACATGCTTAGCACCCTCGGTAAGCATACCCTTGAAGCCGAGAGCAGCAATCTGTGCGCCGATGTCATCGCTATAGATGAGTGAGGAGTTGCGGGCCACTGTCGGCTTTTTGCCGAAGAGTTCCTCAATTTTTGCAGCCTGCTTCTTCACATCGAGTGCGAAGGTCTCGGGATTGGCTAATGACGAGAGACCGTGGCTGTAAGGTTCTGCCAGGAACTCTACGCAACCTGTTTCGTTCATCTCCTGCAGTTTGGTAAGCACCTGTGGAGCATGCACTTCCAACTGCTCAATGCCGGTACCCGACAAAGAGAAAGCCACCTTGAAATACTTTCCATTCTCCTTGATCATGTCATGGAGGGTATTCAATGCCGGCATATAACTGCGCTCGGCAATATCTGTGATGCTACGCTCATTCTCGTAGTCATCGTAATAGTAATGATCGGTACCGATATCGAAGAAACGGTAACGCTTCAGATGGATGATCTGATGTATTTCGAAATATAAACAAATTGTTTTCATATCTTCTTACTTTTTTACCTTTTTACATTTTTACCTTTTATTCTTCCCATCCAAGGGTACGGCGATAGAGGGTACGGATCCAACGGCCCACCTTCTCCCAGGTGATCTGGTCTACCTCACGTTTGCCCTCCTCCTTCAGATATTGGAAGAGCGACTCGTTATGGCAGATGGAGTAGATGGCATCGGCGAGGGCATGGATGTCCCAATAGTCTACCTTGATGCAGTTGTCGAGAATCTCAGCACAGCCAGACTGCTTGGAGATAATCGAAGGAGTTCCGCACTGCATGGCCTCCAGCGGCGAGATGCCGAAAGGCTCTGAGACGGAAGGCATCACATAGACATCAGAGTCCTTAAGACATTCGTAGACCTGCTTGCCGCGCATGAAGCCCGGGAAGTGGAAACGGTCGGCGATGCCGCGCTCGGCTGCGAGATGGATCATTGCATCCATCATATCGCCAGAGCCTGCCATACAGAAACGGACATTGCGAGTACGGTGAAGCACCATCGTGGCTGCCTCGACGAAATACTCCGGACCCTTCTGCATCGTGATACGTCCCAGAAAGGTTACAACCTTCTCCTTGCCCGTATGGTCGGGACGCGGAATGTCCTGATACTCCTGTGGCAGGGGGTATACAGCATTATGAACTGTAAAGCACTTACGCGGATCCTGATGATACTGGTTGATGACCGTCTGACGTGTCAGTTCCGACACACACATGATACAGTCAGCCCAGTCCATACCGTTCTTCTCAATCGAGTAAACGGTGGGGTTCACCTTACCACGGCTGCGGTCGAAGTCGGTGGCATGCACATGGATACAGAGCGGCTTGCCAGAGACCTGCTTGGCATGGATACCGGCAGGGAAGGTCAACCAGTCGTGAGCGTGGATGATATCGAATTCCTCGGTGCGGGCCACTTGGCCTGCGATAATCGAGTAGTTGTTGATTTCCTCGTGCAGGTTACCAGGATAGCCACCGGCAAACTCCATCGCACCGAGATCGTTCACGTTCATATAGTTGAAGTCGGCATAGATATGCTCACGGAGTCTGAAATAGTAGTCGGGATCCATGATATTGCCCACACGCTGCTTTACATAGTCATAGTCCACATCTCGCCAGGCGATAGGCACAGCATTCATGGCGACGATACGACAGGCATGCTGACTCTCATCGCCGAAGGGATGAGGCAGACAGAGCGTGATATCCATGTCTCCCTGAGCCTTCAGACCCTCAGAGATACCATAGTTGGCAGTGGCAAGACCACCAAACACATGAGGAGGATACTCCCATCCAAACATTAAAACTCTCATAGTCGGTCCTCCTTATTTTTGATATGAATACTTATCCATGAGCTTGAGCGTGCGCAGAATCTCGGCCACGTTCATGGCAAACGACATGGCACCACGGCCGTGGAACGGCGGATTGCCGTCGAACAGCTCGGAAATAGTACCAATGGCATGATAGTCCATCTCGTCCTCATAGCCCACGAGCTGACGTTCGATGAACGAGAGGCGAGAACGCTTATAGAGTTTCAGACAAGCTTCCATATAGAAACCGCCGAGCCACGGCCAAGCCGTTCCCTGATGGTAGGCATAGTCGCGCTGTGTCTGCGGACCAACGTAAATGGGGTTATAGCCGCCACTCTTCGGCGAGAGCGAACGGAGTCCCTTCGGGGTGAGCAGTTCACGGGTGCAGATATCCACCACACTCTTCATTTGCTGCTGGTTCAGTGGCGAATAATCGAGTGCCACAGCGAAGATCATATTCGGACGGACACTCCAGTCCATCATGTGACCATCGACATAGTCAAGCAGATAGCCATATTCGTTGACGAAGGTCTCTACGAACGATGTCTTGACCTTAGCAGCCAGTTCCTCCAGATGGTTCACCGCCTTGTCGTCCTTCTGATCTGCTGCCATAGCGGCACAGAACTTCAGGGCGTTATACCACAGGGCATTGAACTCCACAATATAACCACTGCGGGGCACGACAGGCCGTCCATTTGCCGTAGAGTTCATCCACGTAATGGCACGGTCGCGGCCGTTGGAATAGAGCAGACCGTTCTCATCAAGACGCAGATTGGGATGACCACCCTTCTCGATAAAGTTGACGATGTCCTTCACCAGCTTGCCGTATTTCTTAAAGCCGGCCTCTACGCCAACCTCCTTCACATACTGCTGAACAGCCCATACAGCCCAGAGGGGAACATCGGGTTGCTCGATCTCGTAGATCTTCACCGACAGGGGCTTGCCATCCATAAACTCGCGGAGTCCCTTCTCGGCGGTCCTCATCACCAGCTCAAAATAGTCGAGCTCGCCGATGGCCAGCGTCAGACCGGGCACGGCGATGAACGTGTCACGGGCACGACTCTTGAACCAAGGATAACCTGCCAGCAGATAACGCTCATCCTTCTTGTCTATCTTCTCCATAGTGCCACTGCGACGATCGCGGAAGTGGAACTGGTGGGCAGCAGTCACCAGACAGTGGTAGAAGTTATCACGGGGCACACGCTCATCCACTTCCTCATCGAAAAGTTTCTTCAGCGACGACGTCTTGATCTGTGAGGTAGAACCAGAGAAGATGATGCTCTCACCCTTCTTAATAGACATCTCGAAGTAACCGGGCACGTAAAGGTCTTCATTAGACGCATAGCCGCGCTCCTGTTCCTTCGGATACTCCACGCCACGATACCAGTCGGGCTGGAAGACAAACTCATTCTTCTTCGAGAACTGCATGTACAGGTCGGGATAGCCGGCATACATACAGGTTTTGATACCATTGTCAACCTCGCTGTATTCACGGCTGGCCGTGGCATTCTCATGGGTAAACTGTCTGACACTACGGAATGCCAGGAACGGACGGAAGCGCAAGGTGGTGGCAGAATGAGCATCCTCCAACGTATAGCGGATGAGGATGCGGTCCTCATAATGCTGGAAGATGACCTCCTTCTTCAGAATCACACCACCCACACGATAGGTCGTTGTAGGCACCTTGGTGGCATCAAACTCACGGATGTACTTGTGTCCGTTAGGACTGAAATTGTTGCCCTGATACTTATGCAGGCCGAGGTTAAACTCCGCTCCGTGCTGGATGACCGTACAGTCGAGTGACGACAAGAGCACATGGTTCTCATCATCAAGCTCTGGCACGGGAACGACCAGCAGACCATGGTACTTGCGCGTGTTGCAGTCCACAAGCGTTGAACTGCTATAGGCACCAGAACGGTTGGTCCGGAGGAATTCACGACGGAGACTTTCCTGCAAGTTAGTCATCACGGCTTTCTCTAATCGTAAATAGCTCATAGTTCCTATAAGGGTATTTAATTATTGAATTAATAGTCTTTAATTCTCCAAAGGTAGTCATTTTTATGGAAGTGACAAAAGAAAATCCAACATTTAACAATTATTTAAGTAAAAGCTGGCAAGTTTCAGTCACTTGCCAGCCTTTTTATGCGGGAATAAGGAAATTTATGACCTCCTGTTCCACCCCGACACGGAAAGGGCCGACCGGTGTTTTCATTAGCCGGCCGTCGACACCAACCATGGCATGTTTGGCATATTCCACCATGATCTCCTTGGTGCGGAACGGGTGCACACTGCGATGGTTGAGGAAGCGTCCCGTCACCAACAGCCATACACCTTCAATCAGCTGC
>JAEETC010000048.1 GCA_016286585.1 Prevotella sp.
ACTTTTGCGGGTGCAAAGGTACATATTATATGCGACATACACAAGGCCAACACCCCATAAAACTATAGATTTATGTTTTTTTAACTAATTCATTCCTTTTTCATAGTCATTTACCGCTCGTTTCTATGCAATTTCAATAAAAAAGGGCTTACCACATCATCATTCGGAGGCTCTGCTGAGCCTGGTTTCTCATCTGTTTAATCTTGTCGTTGTACTCCTTGTTCTCGGTGGCCTCAAGAAACTTGCTGTAGTACTCCTTGGCCTTGTCGCGCTGCTTCAGCTGGAAGTAGCACTGGGCCATCATATAAGTGAGCTCGTTCACATCCTTCTCCTCAGCATATTGCATACAGGCTTGCAACTCCTCCAAGCGGAAGTCTGGCTCACCCTTTAGGCGTAAAGCCTCGGCCAGTTCTTTGTGCAGCCGGAATAGTGTCTGTCGATCGGGCATCAACAGATGCTCTGCCTCGCCAAGATACGACAGAGCCTCAGCACCCAAACCCACCTTATTGCTGACGATACCCAGCATAAAGAGGCAATAGGCATGATGGTCGTTCTTCTCGTAGGCGCGATACAGATAGTCGTAAGCCGAAGAGTTGTCGCCCATGCGCTGATAGGTCAGGCCGAGGGTGTAAAGCGTACCGAAACAGGTATCACCAACAGCCTCTAGTTTCTTTAGTTCCAGTAAAGACATATCGTAATTACCTATATTATAATAGGCCTCAGCCAATTGGCGATTAATCAAGATATGCGTAGAATCGCGTTCGCAATACTTCTTGCAGATGTCGATGACTTTGCCTGGGAAGGTCTTCTTTCCCATCTCACCCTGCCAACCGTTGTTCAGACGAGGGGTATAGTCGGCTATCAACAATGCATCGTAAGGATTGTGCTTCAGCAACTCATCGGCCCAATAAGCCAGCGAGTCGCCCTGTCCGAGTTGGGCGAAGTTATCATAGCAAAGGCGCATGTCTTCTATGCTGAGACTGTCGACAGGCATCTGGCGCAAGTAGTCGAGACTCTTGTTGAAGTAGCCTCGCGATGCCCAACGGAGTGCATCGGTGCGAAGACTGTCGGTCAATGACTGAGCCGAAGAAGTGAAGAGTGATAGGTGAAAGGTGAAAAGTATCAATAATGCTTTCTTCATTGCTGTTTCTCCTTTTCTAAAAGTGCTTTTAGTTTATCAATAGCCAGCGTAATGCTGATGTTCTTGGCAATGATGCGACCAGAGCGGTCCACGAGATAGTTGTGCGGTATGGTCTTAATGTCCAGCCGTTTGAAACCAGGCAGCAGGGCATCTGTCTTGTCATCATAGGCCCAGGAATGCTGGATTTCGTATGGGCGATCCGTCTGCGTCAGATCCTTCTTGCGCAGATCCATCTCCTTGATAGTGCTCCACCACTTCTTGCGATTCTCATCCATACCTATCATATATACCACCAGATCGTCACGAAACTCCTGGGCGGCGTAACGGATATTTGGAATTTGCACCATGCAGGGCTGGCACCATGAGGCCCAGAAATCTACCAGCAGATATTTCCCCCGATACTCATTCACGCTACTATAGCCCAAATCATAGGGATCGATATAGATATAGTCGCCCACCTTCAGGGGTCTCACCTTGATGGTGTCATCCTTCTGGAAACGGTCGCTATACATACGCAACTGGAGTTCTCCCCAAGTATCAAAACTCTGTGCCGACATATAGTTGCCTATCGTACTGTCGTTTACAAGCGCTTTCATCGGCGGATAGTCAGGGAAACGCACCAGCAGCGAGTTCATCATATCGTCCACCTCTTTCTCTGTATAGGGATGCAGCGTAGGATTTTTGCGGAAGGAATAAAACACATTGTATGCGGCATCAACCACCGAGTAGGGGCTCTTGCCAGTGGAGGCATATTCCAGCTCATAGCGTTGGTAGTTCTCGTCTGCCTTATTCATCAGCACTTTGATGGAGTCGAGTTGTTGGTCAGTGAGGTTGTATACCTGCATCATACCACGTTGCTTGGTATATTCTCTCCGCAGACTGTCACGCTTCTGCTCAAAGCGCACCATCTCGAGTGTAGAAGGCGATCCTTCCACCTTATCTATATAACGCAGGCGGAAGCCGTCGTCCTCATCGCCGATATGGATACTCAGACTGTCGCCACCCTTCACCACGATGGGCACGCACTTAGGTCCACGACGCTGCAACAGCAGATTGACATTATATTCATAGGGCACCGTGCCGTGCATCGTCCCTACCCTATGCAGAGAGTCGAAGCTGATGGAGTCATGCAATTGCATCTCGCGCTCTACCATCGAGTACATATACATCTTCTGCGGTTCGCTGGCAATTGCGGAGTCAATCCTCACCGTCACAGCAAACCGATTCTCAGGTACTCCTGCCCACTCTTGGGCAAGACTGCTGACAGTCCATACTGCCATCATCAGCAGAAACATCAATTTCTTCATCTCACGTGCAAAGATACTCCAATTCTTTGAGAAACAAAAACAATTTACCATATTTATACTTGATTTTATAGTGTACGGATCACCTCGTCCCAGTCCTTGGCGCTACCTTTCTTGCCAAAGGTCTTTTCGTAGAGACGACTGCGGACAGTGGAGATGGCAGCCTTACTGCGGAGTGTAAGCGTTGCTATACGTACTGGCTCGAAGCCAGCCTTCAACAAAAGACATACATGATATTCGTGGGGTGTAGGATGACTGAGCCTCATCAGTTTGGTAGAAAAACCTTCATACGTCTGATTGACAGCTTCGGAAAGTTCCTGCCAGTCCTCGTCTGTCGGATGTTCATTGTCCGACATCGTCGCCACTCGCTGCCAAATGGGTGTCGATTCTATCGTTTGCACGGCCTGCTTCAGTTTCTCAGTATCAACTTTGGCATAGTCGCGTTTCAGTTGTTCCAGATGCTCAATGCGCATCTCCATCAGTTCCTGTCGACGGCGATGGCGCTGTATATAGGTGACGAAAATCACCATCAGCACCACCAGCAAAGCCACACCTAAAATAATAATAGTGTGTTTCTTGGCATTATCGGCCCTTAGTTTCTCGTTCTCCTGTTCTTGTTTCTGATTATGATAGAAAGCATCTGCCTGGGCGATGGCCTCATTGCTGGCAATCAGGTTCAGTTCATCATTCAGTTCAATATAACTATTCAGATTTTCCTCGGCCTCAGCCCGTTGCCCACGAAGAATACAGATATGGGCGAGAATCTCATGCGCATCGCGCTTGCTCACGGCATTGCCATGCTCCATCACCTTTTCTCCGTAATACGTGGCAGAGTCATGCTTGGCTAAGTGATAGTATATCCGACAGAGCAGAGCATTCTCCTCATCTCCCAGGTCTGCCAGCGGCAGGGCGAACGGCTTGGCTGCATGATAGTTCCCCTGGTCCACATAGCTCCTGGCAATGGCCAACATAATTTTTCGCTGCAGACTGTCGCGACCGGACTCCTTGGCGAGTTCATTGGCTTTCTGGAGATTAGACATCTCAAAGCTTGGCTGCATGCGCGACGCTGCGCTGATGTCGAGCAGAGCCTCTATCATGCCTACGGTATCTTTCTGCTGCTGACAATAGTTGAGCACTTCACGGGCGTATTTCCTTGCTGCATCTGGCATATTATGGTGCAACTGCAGTTTGGCTATCTTGCAGTACAGCCGATTCCTCAACTCCAGGTTCTTGCCGTCGGATAACATATCCTCTGCCCTGTGGAAAAAGCCGAGTGCCTTGGGACTGTCGCTGCAGTTGGCATAGATCTGTCCTGCGATGATATAAGTGCGCAGCAGCTTCTGTCTGTCGCCTGCATTCTCATAATAGTCCAGCAGCTGTCGGGCTGTTTCCATATTGCGATAAGGTCTGACTTCATCGCTCATCTCCGCCAGGAGCAGGAGGTGATACATTCTGATATCTTCCGACTGACGGGCTATCTCGTCTTTGATGGCTACAATCTCTTTTCTGGCGAGTTCCCTGTTTTGGCGCTTTTCTATCTTCTCGAGTTCATGATAATAATAATCATGCCCCGTCTGATGGCAGCTTGTCATCATGAACGCACATAGCAGTGCCGCAAAGATCATTTTCATTTCCTTCATAGCCTGCAAAGTTACAACATTCCTTCGACACTCCCGCCATTCTCACTAAAAAATCAGCCCATGCAAACCATTTGCAAACTATTTCTCATACAATATGGCTGTAGACAAGTCAGGACACAAGAAAAGAGGAAAGATAAATCTCCCCTCTTCTATGTTTTTGAAATCTATCACACCATAACGCCTGTGCGCATCACATCGTGATAGAGAGGCGACTGGCGATCTTCGGCCATAAGGACGGGCTCGATAAGGAAACTGACCTCACGAACATCTCGCCAAAGTTTCTTAGAGATCTCAAACTTGCTGCCTCCGTAAGTGGGAACAATCACAGCCACATCAATGTCGCTGTCAGGATTAGCATATCCCTTGGAATATGAACCGAACATCATGACCTTAGGTTCGACCTCAAAACGAGGACGAATCACTTCCTTATAACGGCGAACAAGGTCAAGAGCCTCGTCGCGAGTCAAAGTCTGTCTTTTATCCATTGCTGCAGTTGTTTGGTTTCGTCAATAATCTGTCGGCAAGCCTGCGGAGTTAGTGTGCGTGCCAGTTCGTCCTTATCCTCAGGATAGCGAGCTTCGATATTATAATTTGTGATAGTGTCAAGGAAATCACGTTGTTCATCGCTCATCAGATCATAAAGTCCACTACCATTTGCCAATCGCATGTGATTATGAGTATATGGTGGATCATCATCGCGAGTAGCACACCAATAGGCTTTAAGCGTCTTCTCTATGACCTGATGACACATAAAGGCTACATAGAGCCAACGTCCAGTTTGGTGCATAGCCTCAGCGGTGTCGATGTCATAATCAGCTATATCGATCCAATATTTCACTTGTTCTTCTCTTGTCATATTCGTTGTCGAATTGTATTCGGCTGCAAATATAAGCAAAAAATCACATTCTCGGATAGTTTTCAGGTAAAAAAACGCTTTTGGGGTAAAAAAGAGGTGCAAAAGGGGGGACTGTGCAAATACGTTCAACGAACTGGCGGTTTTCTTCAACGAAAAGCGGCGCAACCGGAAAAACCGGATGCGCCGCACTCACTTATATTGAGATTAGATGCTTACTATACCTTGATCTCAACCTCTACACCACTGGGGAGCTCGAGCTTCATCAGGGCATCGACAGTCTTTGCGGTAGAGCTGTAGATGTCGATCAGACGCTTGTAGTCTGACAGCTGGAACTGCTCGCGGGCCTTCTTGTTGACGAAGGTAGAGCGGTTCACGGTGTAGATACGCTTGTGTGTGGGAAGGGGGATAGGACCGCTGATGATAGCACCTGTGGCCTTCACGGCCTTCACAATCTTCTCTGCTGACTTGTCGACCAATTTGTGGTCGTAGCTCTTCAGCTTGATACGAATTTTCTGACTCATTGTCGTTTACTGAATTAAAATTGTTAATATAAAGAGGGAGTCACTAAAGAGTCATTTGCTCAGTGACTCCCCGTTTTTTACCTTTTTACCTTTACACCAGGTCTGCACGACCCTTGACCTCCTCGAGCACAGCCTTGGCCAGAGCGCTGGAGAGCGGTGCGTGGTGATCGTACTCCATAGAGCTGGTAGCACGGCCAGAGGTGATGGTACGCAGGGCGGTGACATAGCCGAACATCTCGGACAGGGGCACCTGGGCCTTGATGACGCGGGCACCTGAGCGGGCCTCGTCCATACCCTCTACCTGACCACGACGCTTGTTGAGGTCGCCGATCACGTCACCCATGTTCTCCTCGGGTGTCACCACCTCGAGCTTCATGATGGGCTCCATGAGTACAGGCTTAGCCTGGGCACAGATAGCCTTGTAAGCCATCTGGGCAGCCACCTCGAACGACAGCTGGTCGGAGTCTACGGGGTGGAACGAACCGTCGACTACAGTCACCTTCAGGCTGTCCATGGGATAGCCACCGAGGATACCGTTCTTCAGAGAAGACTCGAAGCCCTTCTGGATGGCGGGGATGTACTCCTTGGGGATGTTACCACCCTTCACCTCGTTGATGAACTGCAGAGGTCCATTCTCCTTGATATCGTAATCCTCGTCCACAGGACCAACGTTCACGATGATGTCAGCGAACTTACCACGACCACCTGACTGCTTCTTGTAGACCTCACGGTAACCCATGACAGTCTTGGTGATGGCCTCCTTGTAGTTCACCTGGGGCTTACCCTGGTTGCACTCCACCTTGAACTCGCGCTTCAGACGGTCGATGATGATGTCGAGGTGGAGCTCACCCATACCTGAGATGATGGTCTGACCACTCTGCTCGTCGGTACGTACGGTGAAGGTCGGGTCTTCCTCAGCCAGCTTGGCGAGACCGTTGTCGAGCTTGGCCACGTCGGCCTGGCTCTTCGGCTCCACGGCGATAGAGATCACCGTGTCGGGGAAGGTCATCGACTCCAGCACGATGGGTGCATTCTCATCGCAGAGGGTGTCACCCGTGCGGATATCCTTGAAACCTACACCTGCACCGATATCTCCGGCATCGATCGACTCCATGGGAATCTCCTTGTTGGAGTTCATCTGGAACAGACGGCTGATACGCTCCTTCTTGCCCGAGCGGGGGTTGAAGACATAGCTTCCGGCCTGCACCTTACCTGAGTAGACACGGAAGAACACCAGACGGCCCATGTACGGGTCAGTGGCGATCTTGAATGCCAGGGCAGAGGTGGGAGCGTTGTCAGAGGGCTCACGATCCTCTTCCTCATCGGTATTGGGGTTGGTACCCTTGATCACCTCCACGTCGACAGGTGCAGGCAGGAAGGCACACACGTAGTCGAGCAGGGGCTGTACGCCCTTGTTCTTATACGAAGAACCGAGGAGCATCGGGGTACACTGCATGGCGATGGTACCCTTACGGATAGCAGCGATGATCTCATCCTCGGTGATGGAGTTAGGATCGTCGAAGTACTTCTCCATCAGAGCCTCGTCGTACTCTGCGGCAGCCTCGAGCAGTTTGTTACGCCACTCGTCGCACTCTGCAGCGAGGTCGGCGGGGATCTCCTCGATGTCGTACTCTGCGCCCATGGTCTCATCGTGCCACAGGATAGCCTTCATCTTGATCAGGTCAACCAGACCCTTGAAGTTCTCCTCAGCACCGATAGGCACCTGGATCACGACGGGGTTGGCGCCCAGGATGTCCTTCATCTGCTGAACAGTCTCGAAGAAGTCAGCACCAGAACGGTCCATCTTGTTCACATAACCGATACGGGGCACATTATATTTGTCAGCCTGGCGCCATACGGTCTCAGACTGAGGCTGCACACCGTCGGCAGCTGAGTAAGTGGCCACAGCTCCGTCGAGCACACGCAGTGAACGCTCCACCTCGGCGGTGAAGTCCACATGTCCCGGAGTATCAATGAGGTTAATCTTGAAGGTCTTGTTGTTCCATGTCCAGTTGCAGGTGGTGGCAGCGGAAGTGATAGTGATACCGCGCTCCTGCTCCTGAGCCATCCAGTCCATCGTGGCTGCTCCATCGTGCACCTCACCGATCTTGTGCGTCTTACCCGTATAGAACAGGATACGCTCAGAGGTGGTGGTCTTACCGGCGTCGATGTGAGCCATAATGCCGATGTTTCTTGTCAAATGTAGATCGCGATTTGCCATTTTGCGTTTATCCTTTTTACTTTTTTACCTTTTTACCTATAAAATACCTATCTTAAAATCTGAAGTGTGCAAATGCGCGGTTAGCCTCAGCCATGCGGTGCATATCCTCCTTACGCTTGAAGGCACCACCCTGGTTGTTGAAGGCATCCATGATCTCAGCAGCCAGTTTGTCGGCCATCGACTTGCCACTACGCTTGCGGGCAAACGAGATCATATTCTTCATGGATACGCTCTCCTTACGGTCGGGACGGATCTCCGTCGGCACCTGGAAGGTAGCGCCACCGATACGGCGGCTCTTCACCTCCACCTGGGGAGTGATGTTGTCGAGGGCCTGCTTCCAGATCTCCAGAGCCGACTTCTCCTCGTTCTGCATCTTCGACTTCACGGTCTCCAGTGCATTGTAGAAAATCTCATACGACTTCGACTTCTTACCGTCGTACATCAGGTGGTTCACAAACTTTGACACCTTCTGGTCGTTGAACACGGGATCCGGCAGGATCACGCGCTTCTTGGGTTTTGCTTTTCTCATTTTGTCTTGAATGTTTAAATTCTGCTTGGGGGCTGTTCTTACTTGTTCTTCAACGCTCTCACATGAGCATTTACTCAACCTTTATAACAATATCTCCAGCAAAACGGATTTGTTTTTTACTTTCTTACCTTTTTACTCTTTACCTTTCAAAAGGTCGGCCAAATGACCTTCTCCGGTCATTTACTTCTTGGCCTTGGGACGCTTGGCACCGTACTTAGAGCGACGCTGCAAACGATTGGCGACACCGGCGGTATCGAGTGTACCGCGAACGATGTGATAACGTACACCGGGGAGATCCTTCACACGACCACCGCGAACGAGCACGATAGAGTGCTCCTGCAGGTTGTGACCCTCACCGGGGATGTAACTGTTGACCTCCTTCTGGTTGGTCAAACGAACACGGGCTACCTTACGCATAGCCGAATTAGGCTTCTTCGGGGTTGTTGTGTAAACACGTACACAGACACCGCGGCGCTGAGGACAGTTGTCCAGCGCGGGTGACTTTGACTTGTCAACAATCACCTTTCTGCCTTTTCTTACCAATTGTGAAATTGTAGGCATAATACTTTTAATTTATTAATTTATATATGTTTATTTTGTTTATATTCAGCATGTTACGGCGCCCATTTCTTCCCAGAAAGGCGTTTCGGGCTGCAAAGGTACAACTATTTTCCGAATCCACCTAATATATAATAAAGAAAAGTGCTACATCTTGCTTGATTTAACAAGATATAACACTTTTTGTAATCTTTAATGCCAGTTTGTTATTAAGCTTCGCCTTTTGACAGGTCAAACGGGGCTATCGTACGGGGTTCCTGACTCGGAATGCGTATTGGTCCATATTCCTTTTCGTAGCGCATGATGTTCTCCTGCAGCGCAGCCAGCAACCGCTTGGCATGTTCCGGTGCCAGAAGGACGCGACTCTTCACCTGTGCCTTCGGTACGCCCGGCAACACCCTGGCGAAGTCCACTACGAAATCACTACTTGAATGGGTGATGATAGCGAAGTTCGCATACTCACCCTGAGCCACCTCCTGCGGCAGCTCCAGCTGCAGTCCCTGCTTGTTCTGATTGTTGTCGTTCATATCTCTATACCTTATTATTTATGGGTGCAAAGATAAACAAAAAAATCGGACTGACCAAATATCAGCCCGATTTTTATGTATGAAGAGATGGGGATTACTACTCGTCGAGAACACTCTCCTCGTTGAAGTCGAGCACGTTCTTGCGGTTAGCCTGAATGCGCTCGTACTCCTCCTTTGAGCCGACGATGATCTTCTCGAACTCACGCAGACCTGTACCGGCGGGAATCAGGTGACCGCAGATCACGTTCTCCTTCATGCCCTCCAGGTGATCCACCTTACCGCGGATGGCGGCCTCGTTGAGCACCTTCGTCGTCTCCTGGAAGGAGGCGGCAGACATGAACGACTTGGTCTGAAGGGCAGCACGGGTGATACCCTGCAGGATCTGTGTAGACGTGGCGGGCACGGCATCACGCACCTGGACGAGCTTCATGTCACGGCGCTTCAGCATCGAGTTCTCATCACGCAACTTACGGGCGGTGACGATCTGACCCTTCTGCAGGTTCTCGGAGTCACCGGCATCGGTGACCACCTTCTTACCCCAGATGCGGTCGTTCTCCTCAGAGAAATCGAGCTTGTCGACAATCTCCTGCTCGAGGAAGGCGGTGTCGCCCGGCTCATTGATCTGTACCTTGCGCATCATCTGGCGGACGATGATCTCGAAGTGTTTGTCGTTGATCTTCACACCCTGCAGACGGTACACATCCTGCACCTCGTTCACGATGTACTCCTGAACGGCGGTGGGACCCTTGATGGCCAGGATGTCGGCAGGCGTGATGACACCATCGCTAAGCGGGGTGCCAGCGCGCACGGCATCGTGCTCCTGAACCAGGATCTGCTTCGAGAGTGATACGAGGTAGCGGCGCTGCTCACCGGTCTTAGAGGTCACGACGATCTCACGGTTACCACGCTTCACCTTACCCATGGTGACCTCACCATCGATCTCACTGACGACAGCAGGGTTCGACGGGTTACGGGCCTCGAAGAGCTCAGTGACACGGGGCAGACCACCGGTGATATCACCACCCTTGGCAGCTGCACGCGGAATCTTCACGAGCGTCTCACCGGTCTTGACGGTCTGGCCGTCCTCAACGACCACGTGGCCACCCACCGGGAAGTTGTAAGTTCCGATGACCTCACCATCAGGACCAATCACATCGCAGGTCGGCACCCTTGAACGGTCCTTCGACTCGGTCACGATCTTCTCAGTCAGACCAGTGGTCTCATCGGTCTCGGCACGGAAGGTGACACCCTCGATGACGTCGTTGAACTTCAGCGTACCGGCATACTCCGTGACGATGACGGCGTTGAACGGATCCCACTGTGCGATCTTGTCGCCCTTGCCTACCTCGTCGCCATGACGGAAGTAAAGTGAAGAACCGTAAGGTACATTCACCGTAGAGAGGACAATCTTCGTATTCGGGTCGACGAAACGGAGTTCACCCAGACGGCTGACCACCATCTCGCAGTCGCGGCCGTCCTCGTCGAAGGGAACGGTACGTACCTCTTCCATTTCAATCTGTGCACGATCATATTTCGAAACGATGCTGGCATTGGCGGCGGCATTACCAGCCACACCACCGGCGTGGAACGTACGGAGTGTCAGCTGAGTACCCGGCTCACCGATAGCCTGAGCAGCAATCACACCTACGGCCTCACCCTTCTGAACCATGCGACGGGTAGCGAGGTTACGGCCGTAACACTTCATGCAGACGCCCTTACGCGACTCACAGGTCAGCACCGAACGGATCTCAACCGTCTCGATCTCAGCCTTCTCAATGGCCTCAGCGATAGGTTCGGTGATCTCCTCACCAGCCTCAACGATCACATCACCCGTCTTCGGGTTGATGACATCATGGACAGACACACGACCCAGGATACGCTCTGACAGGCTGGAGATAATCTCGTCGCCACTCTTCAGAGCCGAACACTGCAGGCCGCGCAGCGTACCGCAGTCCTCCTCAGAGATGATCACGTCGTGAGAGACATCCACCAGACGACGGGTCAGGTAACCTGCATCGGCGGTCTTCATGGCGGTATCGGCCAGACCCTTACGAGCACCGTGGGTAGAGATGAAGTACTCCAGCACCGACATACCCTCCTTGAAGTTCGAGAGGATCGGGTTCTCAATGGTACCACGTCCCTCGGCACCGGCTTTCTGAGGCTTGGCCATCAGACCACGGATACCAGAGAGCTGCTTGATCTGATCCTTAGAACCACGGGCTCCAGAGTCGAGCATCATGAACACGGCGTTGAAGCCTTGGTCGGCCTTGGTCATCTGATCCAGCAGAACTGTACCAATATCATTGTTCACGTGCGTCCAGGTATCGATCACCTGATTGTAACGCTCGTTGTCGGTGATGAATCCCATATTATAGTTGTCAGTAATCTGACGGACTTCCTCATTACCCTTGGCAATCAGTTCGGCCTTCTCCTTCGGGATGATGATATCATCGAGGTTGAACGACAGACCGGCGAGGTATGCCATGCGGTAACCCAGGTTCTTGATACCGTCGAGGAACTCGCAGGCCTCAGCGAAACCGACATTCTTGATAACGTCGGCGATGATGTCGCGCAGACTCTTCTTAGAGATGACGGTATTCACATAACCAACCTCCTTGGGGATGATGCCGTTGACGATGACACGACCGACAGAGGTCTCCACCATGTGGCGCTCAGGTTTACCGTTGATCATATCGTCGACGATCACCTTCACCTGAGCGTGGAGATCACACTTGCCCTCATTATGGGCGATGATAGCCTCCTCAGGACCGTAGAATGTCAGACCCTCACCCTTGGCACCCGGGCGGATCTTAGTGATATAGTAGAGACCCAGCACCATATCCTGTGACGGCACGGTGATAGGTGCGCCGTTGGCAGGATTCAGGATGTTGTGGCTCTGGAGCATCAGCAGCTGTGCCTCGAGGATAGCCTCGTTGGAGAGCGGGAGGTGGACAGCCATCTGGTCACCGTCGAAGTCGGCGTTGAAGGCCGTACATGCCAGCGGATGGAGCTGGATGGCCTTACCCTCGATGAGCTTCGGCTGGAAGGCTTGGATACCCAGACGGTGCAGTGTCGGTGCACGGTTCAGAAGCACGGGATGACCCTTCATCACGTTCTCCAGGATATCCCAGATGACCGGCTCACGGCGGTCGACAATCTTCTTGGCGCTCTTCACCGTCTTCACGATACCACGCTCGATGAGCTTACGGATGATGAACGGCTTATAGAGCTCGGCAGCCATCAGCTTAGGCAGACCGCACTCACCCATCTTCAGCTCAGGACCGACAACGATCACCGAACGGGCAGAGTAGTCAACACGCTTACCGAGCAGGTTCTGACGGAAGCGTCCCTGCTTACCCTTCAGTGAGTCGGAGAGTGACTTCAGCGGACGGTTCGAGTCGCTCTTCACAGCCGATGACTTACGGCTGTTGTCGAACAACGAGTCGACAGCCTCCTGCAGCATACGCTTCTCATTACGGAGAATCACCTCAGGAGCCTTAATCTCCATCAGACGCTTCAGACGGTTGTTACGAATGATCACACGACGATAGAGGTCGTTGAGGTCGGAGGTAGCGAAACGGCCACCATCCAGGGGTACAAGCGGACGAAGCTCCGGCGGGGTAACAGGAATAATCTTCATGATCATCCATTCCGGACGATTGATGCCCTTCTCCACACTCTGACGGAAGGCCTCGACCACCTGCAGACGCTTCAGTGCCTCGTTCTTACGCTGCATCGAAGAGTCGCTGTTGGCACGGTCGCGCAACTCATAGGAGAGGGAGTCAAGGTCAAGGCGCATGAGCAGGTCATAGATGGCCTCAGCACCCATCTTGGCGACGAACTTATTGGGATCGCTGTCATCGAGGTAGTCGTTCTCAGGCGACACGTAGTTGTCCATAATGTCGTTGTACTCCTCCTCAGAGAGCAGGTCGTAGACATTGGAACCGATCATATCATTTCCCTCACCATCCTTCTTGCCCTTCATGGGACCGGGCTGGATCACCACATAACGCTCGTAATAGATGACGGCGTCAAGTTTCTTGGTGGGCAGACCGAGCAGATAGCCGATCTTATTGGGAAGGCTACGGAAATACCAGATATGAGCCACAGGAACCACCAGTTCGATATGACCGGCGCGCTCACGGCGGACCTTCTTCTCTGTCACTTCCACACCGCAACGGTCGCAGACAATGCCCTTATAACGGATACGCTTGTACTTACCACAAGCACACTCATAGTCCTTCGTCGGACCAAAGATGCGCTCGCAGAACAGACCGTCACGCTCGGGCTTGTACGTACGATAGTTGATGGTTTCGGGTTTGGTGACCTCACCGAAGCTACTCTCGAGGATCTCTTCTGGCGAAGCAAGGCCTATAGTAATCTTAGTGAAATTACTCTTAACTTTTGAATCTTTCTTGAAAGCCATATATCTTAACTTCTTTACTTCTTAACTACTTAACTACTCTCTTAGTCGAGTGTGATGCTCAGGCCCAGACCACGCAGTTCGTGCAACAGCACATTGAGAGACTCGGGAATACCAGGTGTCGGCATAGGATCACCCTTGACAATGGCCTCGTAGGCCTTCGAGCGGCCAACGGTATCATCAGACTTGATGGTCAGAATCTCCTGAAGCACATGGCTGGCGCCGAATGCCTCCAGGGCCCAGACTTCCATCTCACCGAAACGCTGTCCACCGAACTGTGCCTTACCACCAAGCGGCTGCTGGGTAATCAGGCTGTACGGGCCGATAGAACGTGAGTGCATCTTGTCCTCAACCATGTGACCGAGCTTGAGGAAGTAGGTGATACCCACCGTTGCCGGCTGGTCGAACTTCTCACCCGTCTCACCATCATAGAGGTGTGTAGAGCAGAGACGCGGCAGACCGGCCTTGTCGGTCCACTCTGCGAGGTCGTCGAGTTTCGCACCATCGAAGATCGGGGTAGCGAACTTCACGCCGAGACGCTTACCGGCAGCACCGAGGATGGCCTCGAAGATCTGACCAAGGTTCATACGTGAAGGCACACCCAGCGGGTTCAGCACGAGGTCTACAGGACGTCCGTCCTCGAGGAACGGCATATCCTCCTGACGCACCACCTTCGACACGATACCCTTGTTACCATGACGACCGGCGAGCTTGTCACCCACACCAATCTTACGTTTCTTGGCCACATAAACCTTAGCCATCTGCAGGATGCCGTTGGGCAGCTCGTCACCAATGGTGATGGCGAACTTCTTGCGCTTCAGCTCAGCATCGAGCAGCTTATACTTCTTCATGAAGTTGATGATCAGCTGGGCAATCAACTCATTCTTATGCTCGTCGTTGGTCCAGTTGCTGATCTGGATGTCACCATACTCGAGGTTCTTTAGGGCGGTCACCGTGAACTTACTGCCCTTGGTGATAATCTCCGCACCGGTATAGTCCTTCACGCCCTGAGAGGTCTTACCCTTCGTCAGCTCAACGAGCTTGTCAATCAGGATATCCTTCAGGTCGCCAACCTTAGCCTCATACTCCTCGTCGATTTTAGCCAGCGTGATCTTATCCTGCTGCTTAGACTTACGGTCCTTGATGGCACGGGCGAACATCTTCTTATCGATGATGACACCTGTCAGCGATGGGTTAGCCTTCAGTGAAGAATCCTTCACATCACCGGCCTTGTCGCCGAAGATGGCACGGAGCAGCTTCTCCTCTGGTGAGGGATCACTCTCTCCCTTCGGAGAGATCTTACCGATGAGGATGTCACCGGGCTCCACACGGGCACCGACGCGGATGACACCGTTCTCGTCGAGGTCCTTGGTAGCCTCTTCGCTGACATTGGGGATATCAGCGGTGAACTCCTCGACACCACGCTTCGTCTCACGGACGTCAAGAGAGTACTCATCGACATGGACAGAAGTAAGGATATCCTCACGGACGATGCGCTCGTTAAGCACGATGGCATCCTCATAGTTGTAACCCTTCCAAGGCATGTAAGCCACCAGGAGGTTACGACCCAGTGCCAGCTCACCATTCTCGGTGGCGTAGCCCTCGGTCAGGATATCACCCTTCTTCACACGCTGGCCCTTCTCACAGATCGGGCGCAGGTCGATGGTCATATTCTGGTTCGTACGGCGGAACTTCGGGATGCGGTATTCCTTCAAGGCCGGCTCGAAGCTGACAAACTCCTCATCCTCTGTACGGTCGTAAAGGATACGGATGGTCGTAGCGTCAACATACTCCACGACACCATCGCCCTCGGCAGTCACCATCGTACGAGAATCCTCACAAACCTGCTTCTCAATACCGGTACCCACGATAGGTGCTTCGTTATGGAGCAGGGGCACTGCCTGACGCATCATGTTCGATCCCATCAGCGCACGGTGAGCATCATCGTGCTCCAGGAACGGGATCAGCGAAGCAGCGATAGAAGCGATCTGCTGCGGAGAGACGTCCATCAGGTCGACATCCGTAGGCGGCACGACGGGGAAGTCAGCATCCTGGCGGCACTTCACCACCTCACGGATGAACGTACCGTCGTCGTTCAGAGGCGCATTGCCCTGACCGATTACGTGCTCAGCCTCTTCCTCGGCTGTCAGATAGACGATCTCATTATTATCGAGGTTAGCCACACCATTCTCCACCTTACGATACGGAGTCTCGATGAAGCCTAACTCATTGATCTTAGCATAGACACAGAGCGATGAGATCAGACCGATGTTCGGTCCCTCAGGGCTCTCAATAGGACAGAGACGTCCGTAGTGCGTATAGTGTACGTCACGCACCTCGAAGCCAGCACGCTCACGAGACAGACCACCAGGACCGAGTGCGGAGAGACGACGCTTATGGGTCACCTCAGCCAGCGGGTTCGTCTGGTCCATGAACTGTGACAGCGGGTTGGTTCCAAAGAATGAGTTGATAACGCTGGAGATGGTCTTGGCGTTGATCAGGTCTGTCGGTGAGAACACCTCATTGTCGCGGACGTTCATACGCTCACGGATGGTGCGACTCATACGTGCCAGACCGATAGAGAACTGGTTGGAGAGCTGCTCACCCACAGTGCGGACACGACGGTTCGAGAGGTGGTCGATATCATCGACGGCAGCCTTCGAGTTCACGAGCTGGATCAGATACTTGATAATCTCGATGATGTCCTCCTTCGTCAGGACGCGAACATCCATATCTGTATTCAGGTTCAGCTTCTTGTTAATGCGGTAACGGCCCACATCACCAAGGTCATAACGCTTGTCGGAGAAGAAGAGGTTCTGGATCACCTCACGGGCACTGGCATCATCGGCAGGATCGGCATTACGCAACTGACGGTAGATGTAGAGCACGGCCTCCTTCTCTGAGTTCGACGGGTCCTTGGCCAAGGTGTTGAAGATGATGGAGAAGTCTTGGGCGATAGCCTCATCCTTATGCACAAGGATGGTCTGTGCACCACTCTCGAGGATATCCATCATGTTATCCTCGGTAATCTCCGTCTCACGCTCCATGATGACCTCGTTTCGTTCGATAGATACCACCTCACCGGTGTCCTCGTCCACGAAATCCTCATTCCAACTCTTCAGCACACGGGCAGCGAGCTTGCAGCCCATCACCTTCTTCAGGGAAGCCTTGTTGACCTTCACTTCCTCTGCCAGGTTGAAGATCTCAAGGATCTCCTTATCCGTCTCAAAACCGATGGCACGGAGCAGGGTAGTCACAGGCAGCTTCTTCTTACGGTCGATGTACGCATACATGACATTATTAATGTCCGTGGCGAACTCGATCCATGAACCCTTGAACGGGATGATACGTGCAGAATAAAGCAGCGTACCGTTAGCATGCACGCTCTGTCCGAAGAACACGCCAGGAGAACGATGCAACTGAGAAACAACCACACGCTCGGCTCCATTGATAACGAAGGTGCCATTAGCGGTCATATAGGGAATCGGACCCAAGAACACATCCTGGACAACCGTCGGGAAGTCCACATGGTCGGGGTCAGTACATTCCAGTTTCAACTTAGCCTTCAAAGGTACGCTATACGTCAGTCCACGCTCCAGACATTCGTCGATGGTGTAACGCGGCGGATCGATATAGTAATCCAGGAACTGAAGGACGTAGCTGTTACGCGTGTCGGTGATAGGGAAGTTCTCGGAGAACACCTTATACAAACCGTCGTTCTTCCGTTCCTCAGGCGGAGTGTCCAACTGCAGGAAGTCCTTAAACGACTTTAATTGCACATCAAGGAAATCCGGAAACGGCATCGGATTCTTGACGCTGCCAAAGTTTACTCTGTTATCAATTGTTTTTGAAGCCATATTCTTTTTCTTGTTGTTTCTAATGTCCGGTCTTTCCGGAGAAATCCGGATTATCCGGATTCAGAGACAGAAAATGGTCGGGAACCCTCTACTGGAGAGTCCCCAACCACATTGATATTGTTGTGTCCTGAATTACTTCAGTTCAACCTCGGCACCAGCGGCCTCGATGGTCTTCTTCAGGTTCTCAGCCTCGTCCTTGGACAGACCCTCCTTGATGGTAGCGGGAGCACCGTCAACCAGGTCCTTAGCCTCCTTCAGACCAAGACCACAAGCCTCCTTCACAGCCTTCACGACCTGGAGCTTAGCGGCACCGGCCGACTTCAGCACTACATCGAATGAGGTCTTCTCCTCAGCAGCAGCGGCCTCACCACCAGCTGCGGGACCAGCAGCTACTGCAACGGCTGCAGCAGCAGGCTCAATTCCATACTCGTCCTTCAGGACTGTTGCCAACTCGTTAACTTCTTTTACAGTAAGGTTTACCAACTCTTCTGCAATAGCTTTGATATCTGCCATTTTATTCTAAATTTTAATTGTTTTTTAATGTTTATGAATCCTTCGCTTATTTGTTACGCTCAGCGATAGCGTCAAGTAGACCGTGAATCTTACCACCGGCATTGAGACCGGAGACAACATTCTTGATAGGCGACTGCAACAGTGCAACCACATCGGCAATCAGCTCGTTCTTGCTCTTGATAGCCACCAGTTCGTCAAGCTTGTCAGCACCTACGAAGAAGCTCTCCTCTGCATATGCACCCTTCAGGGCGGGGATACCTTCTTTCTTGTACTCCTTAATCAGCTTGGCAGGAACATTGGCGGTCTGCGTGAACATGACAGCGGTGTTACCCTTCAGACAGTCATACAGCGGTGAGAAATCAATCTCCGAAGCCTCGAAAGCCTTGTGGAGAAGTGTATTCTTCACCATCAGCAACTTAATCTCGCTCTTGAAGCACTTACGACGGAGATCACTGGTCTTCGCAGCATTCAGTCCGGTAAGGTCTACCAGATAGAAATGAGGGAATTCCTTCAGCTTTTCTCCGAGCTCTACGATGATAGTATCTTTTACTTCCTTTTTCATTTGTCTAATCTTTTAACGAGTTATTCAGCTGATTTAGGATCGACCTTGATACCCATACTCATCGTGCTTGAGAGGAAGATACTCTTGATGTAAGTACCCTTAGCAGCCGCAGGCTTGAGTTTGATAATGGTGGAGATGAACTCCTTCGCATTCTCGAAGATCTGCTCCGGGGTGAAGGTCACCTTACCGATTGACGTATGCACGATACCGGCCTTGTCAACCTTAAAGTCAATCTTACCCTGCTTCACTTCCTTCACAGCCTTAGCGACATCCATAGTAACAGTGCCACTCTTGGGGTTAGGCATCAGACCACGGGGACCGAGGATTCGGCCGAGAGGACCGAGCTTACCCATACAAGACGGCATGGTGATGATGACATCCACATCCGTCCAACCACCTTTGATCTTCTCGATATACTCGTCAAGACCAACGTAGTCAGCACCAGCTTCCTTGGCGGCAGCCTCCTGATCAGGGGTACAGAGAGCGAGCACGCGAGTGACCTTACCAGTTCCGTTCGGCAGCGACACAACGCCACGAACCATCTGGTTAGCCTTACGCGGGTCAACGCCCAAGCGTACATCGATATCGACTGAAGCCTCAAACTTGGTGGTGGTAATCTCCTTCACCAATGCAGCGGCTTCTTTCAAAGAGTATGCTTTCCCTGCTTCAACCTTCTCAGCGACCAACTTTTGATTTTTTGTCAGTTTACTCATTGTCTTAATTGAAGTTATAAATTATTTACCAGGGAACTCCCCTTCTACAGTGATACCCATACTACGAGCCGTACCAGCAATCTGCTTCATAGCAGACTCAACGGTAAAGCAGTTCAAGTCCTTCAGTTTGTCCTCAGCGATAGCACGAACCTGATCCCAAGTGACCTTGGCCACCTTCTTACGGTTAGGCTCAGCAGATCCGCTCTTAAGCTTGGCAGCCTCTTTCAGCTGTACAGCTGCGGGAGGAGTCTTAAGCTCGAACGTGAATGACTTGTCAGTGTAGTAAGTGATAACAACAGGAATAATCTTACCTGCCTTATCCTGGGTTCTGGCGTTGAACTCCTTGCAGAATCCCATGATGTTAATACCCTTGGAACCCAGTGCAGGTCCTACGGGAGGAGAGGGATTCGCAGCGCCACCTTTAATCTGTAATTTGATTAATCCAGCAACTTCTTTAGCCATTTCTGTTTGTTATTAATTGAATTTATATAAGTCCCCGGGAGTGGAAGCCTCCCACGAACCGTATATAGAAACCAGACGTACCGTAACTTACGCCCTATTCCTTTTCCACTTGATTATACGACAACTCCAAGGGTGTCTTTCGACCGAAGATCTTGACCATCACCTTCAGCTTACGCTTCTCGGCGTTCACCTCTTCGACGATTCCACTGAATCCATTGAACGGACCATCCGTCACCTTCACAGCCTCGTCGACCGTGAATGGGATAGCCACATCTTCTGACTTGATTGTGATATCCTCAGCAGTACCAAGGATGCGGTTGATATCGGCCTGGCGGACAGGGGTCGGATTATCAAGACCACCCAAGAAGCCAAGTACGTTTGGCATGAAACGCAGCGTGTGAGCCACCTCACCCTGGAGGTTAGCCTCAATAAGTACATAGCCAGGGAGAAAGAGCTTCTCCTTGACCACACGCTTTCCGTTGCGGAGCTGTGCATATTTTTCCGTCGGCAGCAAGATTTCTCCTACATTGGCAGCCAGCAACTCATCTTTCTTCATGAGTGCCTCAAGATATTCCTTGACTTTACCTTCCTTGCCACTGACTGCGCGGAGTACATACCACTTCTTACCTGTCTGAGCCATGATACCTGTCGTTGCTGTTTATGCCGGATAAACCAGACTCATAAATGACTTGAACACAAAGTCCATAGCCCATACAACTAATGCAATAACAAGCGATGCTGAAAGCACCACTACTGCACTATGCGTCAGTTCCTTACGCGAAGGCCATGTCGTCTTATGAGCCAACTCATCGTAACAGGCCTTGCAATAATTAATAAATTTCTTCAACATACCTTTCTTATTTCGCACGGGAAGGAGGACTCGAACCCACGACCCTCGGTTTTGGAGACCGATGCTCTACCAACTGAGCTATTCCCGTAAGTAAGCCCCCGCCCGAAATGCGGGGGCTTTGTTTTATTGTTGTTAAGCATGTTGCTGTGTCACAGCAACCTACCGAACGATTAGTCCTCGTAGACCTCAGTGATCTGACCAGAACCAACGGTGCGACCACCCTCACGGATAGCGAAACGCAGACCGGGGTTCAGAGCAACAGCGTAGATCAGCTCAACAGTGATCTCCACGTTATCACCAGGCATCACCATCTCAACACCTGCGGGCAGAGTAATCTCACCTGTGCAGTCCATGGTGCGGAGGTAGAACTGGGGACGATACTTGTTTCCGAACGGAGTGTGACGACCACCCTCTTCCTTCTTCAGGACATAGATAGAAGCCTTGAACTTCTTGAAGGGCT
>JAEETC010000216.1 GCA_016286585.1 Prevotella sp.
ACGACGAGCCGCCGAGGAACTCTCTTAATAGAGAGGTAGGTGGAATCTGCGTATCGGGAATAGGCTGGATGTAGCGCAAGAACTTCAGCAGGCGGTAGGCCTCAGCATGTTCGGGACAGTTCTCTGGAACCGCCTCAAGCAGTGGTTCTGCCTGACTCTTGATGACAGCCAGCTCGAAAAGCATGGCGGTATTGAACATCGCATCGGCATTCTCCTGGAAGGGGAATATCCACTTATTCTCACCAGCACGGACGGAAGGCCAGCGACGGATGGTCTCACGGGCTGAGACGGCCCGATACTTATGGTCGCGAATGATACGGCGCAGCAGACGGTTGTCGGTGGTGGGGATATAGTTGTGGTTATCGAGCAGCACGGTGGTCAGTGCAGAGGCATAGACGCGGAAAATCTGCTCATCGGGAATCTGCGAGGTCAGCTCGGGGTTCAGCGCATGGATTCCCTCGACGACAAGGATCTCGTTCTCACCCAGACGCAACTTCTTGCCGCTCATCTGACTGGTGCCTGTGGGGAAGTCGTAGCGCGGCAGCTCCACCTCCTCACCACGGAATAGGGCCGTCAGCTGTTCGTTCAGCAGAGGAAGGTTCAGGGCGTGCAGGTTCTCGAAATCGTAGTCACCCTTCTCGTCGCGTGGTGTCTTGTCACGGTCGAGGAAATAGTCGTCGAGTGAGATGGCCACGGGTTTGATACCATTCACGGCCAGCTGCACGGAGAGTCGCTTGCACGTGGTGGTCTTGCCAGACGACGAAGGTCCTGCTATCAGCACGAGCTTCACCCCCTGGCGACGGGCCACCTCATCGGCAATACGTGAGATCTTCTTCTCCTGCAGGGCCTCGCTGACCATGATGAGCTGCGGGGAGTAGCCCTTGCCGATGACTTCGTTCAGATCGCCGATGGTGCGCAGTCCGAGGATGTCCTGCCACTGGTGGTGCTCCTTGAAGATGCCAAACATCTTGTCCTGATGGGTCATCTCTCCCAACTCGTCGGGATGCTCGCGGGAAGGCAGGCGCAGCAAGAGACCGTCGTAGTATTTCTCCACGCCGAAGAGATAGAGCTGCGAGGTGTTCGTCAGCAGCGAACCGTAGTAATAGTCCACATAGCCGTCGATATCATAATAGGTGGTAAAGAGTCGTCCCGTAGACTGCAGCAGTTTCACCTTCGAACGGTTATGGAGGCTGTCGAAGAGCCGGATGGCCTCCTCGGTGGTGGTCTCATGGCGATGGATGGGCAGAGCCGCATCGATGATCTCCTGCATCTTGCGACGGATGGCCCCCGCATCGTCGAGGGTGACAGGTCGCCCGATGTTGAGATTCACATAATAGCCATTGGAGACAGGGATATCGATGGCCACCTTACAAGGATCAAAGAGGTCGTGGGCCGCCTTGCAGAGCACGAAGAAGAGGGTGCGGGTGTAAGCTCTGGAGCCGCTGGAAGAGGTGATGTCGAGGAACTCCACCTCCTTCTGCTTGTAAACGCGGAAGTGCATTCCCTCCACCTTATTATTTACGTGAGCGGAGATGGGGCCGTGCTCCATCTTCAGTCCCGACTGCTGATAGACATCCACCAGATTTGAACCTAAAGGCACCTCAACGACTGCACCGTTATTGATGACATGAACTTTAATCGTTTGTTCCATACACTGTAGTAGGTTTTAGTTTATTTTTTCGGCAAAGATATAAATTAATTGAGAATTAAGAAATAAGAATTAAGGTTTTTTTATCGGAGGATGCAAATTTTTCACGATTCGCTATTCACTTTTCACTTTTTTATTGTATCTTTGTAGCCGAATTCGAATCTAAAGAGATCTTCTATGCTGGTTATTATCAAACTACTTGGCTCGCTCGCACTTCTGATGTTTGGTATGAAGTCGATGAGTGAGGCCCTGCAGAAGATGGCGGGTCCGCAGTTGCGACACGTCCTCGGGGCCATGACCACCAACCGTTTCACAGGTATGCTCACTGGTATGCTGGTCACAGCATCCGTACAATCGTCTACGGCTACGACGGTGATGACGGTATCGTTTGTCAATGCCGGCTTGTTGACGCTGGCACAGGCCATCTCGGTGATCATGGGTGCCAATATCGGAACGACGCTGACGGCCTGGATCATGTCGGCAGGTATGTCGTTTGATATCAGCATCTTGTCATACGCCGGCTTCTTCCTGGGAATTATCCTTATTTATATGAAGAAGCACCGTTATATCGGTGACTTCCTCTTCGGTCTGGGACTGCTGTTGCTGGGCCTCACCACCTTGAGAATCACAGGTGCAGAGATGGATCTGGGGCACAATGAGGCGGTGCTCAATTTCTTCGCTTCCTTCGATCCCGATTCGTTCCTGACCACCCTGATTTTCCTGCTGCTGGGTGGCATACTGACATTCTGCGTGCAGTCGTCGGCAGCCGTTATGGCCATCACCATGATCCTGTGCTCCAGCGGTGCGCTGCCTATCTATCAGGGTATCGCCTTGGTGATGGGTGAGAACATCGGTACGACTGTCACCTCAAACCTGGCTGCACTGTCGGCCAATACGCAGGCCCGTCGGGCTGCCTTGGCTCACATGTTCTTCAACGTATTTGGTGTCATCTGGATCCTGTTTGTCTTCCGTCCTTTCATTGATGCCGTCTGCGGACTGGTAGGTTATGATGTGACGATGGCCAAGGATGCGGTGTCGTCAGAGGCATTCCTGGCGAATGCGGCTAAGCTGACCTTTGTGCTGGCAGCCTTCCACACCTGTTTCAACGTGGCCAACACCTTCATCCTCATCTGGTTTATCCCGCAGATCGAGCGTTTCGTCTGCTGGGCCATCAAGCCCAAGAAGGTGGACGAGGAAGAGGACTTCCGCCTGCACTTCATCACTTCGGGTATCATGAAGACCCCCGAGCTTTCCGTGCTCGAGGCCCAGAAGGAGATCCAGTCGTTCTCTGAGCGTATGCAGCGCATGTTCGGTATGGTGCGTGAGTTGCTGAATCTTTCGGCGAGTGCCAATAATAAGAAGGACAGCAAAGCGGGCGACTTCAACAAGCTCTATTCGCGTATCGAGAAATACGAGGGTATCAGCGACAACATGGAGCTGGAGATTGCCAAGTACCTCGATTCTGTCAGCGATGCCCATCTTTCTGACGAGACGAAGGCCAAGATCCGCGCTATGCTCCGTGAGATTTCCGAGTTGGAGAGTATCGGCGATGCCTGTTACAATATGGCCCGCACCATCTCGCGCAAGTACAACGGTAAGGAGGATCACTTCATCGAGAAGCAGTATGAGCATATCCACCAGATGATGGAACTCACGGATCAGTCGCTGACACAAATGAACAAACTCATGATTGGCCGCAAGGAGTCGTTTGACATCAACCGCACGTTCAACATTGAGCACGAGATCAACAACTACCGCAACCAGCTCAAGCAGCAGAATATCAACGACATCAACAACCATGAGTACACCTACGCCGTGGGCACCATCTATATGGATCTCATCAGCGAGTGTGAGAAACTGGGCGACTACGTCGTGAACGTCGTTGAAGCCCGCATGGGTATCAGATAAAAAAATGAGGAAACGTTTGGTTTCCTCATTTTTTTATATTACCTTTGCACCCGCAATTCAAGGGGTGCCCACGGGTGTGGGCTGAGATGATACCCTCTAACCTGATCCGGACAATGCCGGCGTAGGGATGGATAGTAGACTGATCAACACAATTTCCCCTTTACATTATTTATTAATTAAAGGTATTATTAGTATGAAAAGATTGTTTTCAAGTATGGCTGCATTAGCGATTGCAGTAGTGACAAATGCACAAAACAAGGCCGCGCTGTATGACTCCATCCAGGTGGAGGCCTTGCATGAGGTGGTGGTCAAAGGTGTGCGAGCCCAAAAGAATGCACCTTATGCCATCGCCAACCTCAAGAAACAACAGCTCGACGAATTCTCAAAGACGGGTAAGGAACTGCCCTTCCTCTTCTCGCAGACCCCAGGCGTGATGGCCTGGAGCGAGAATGGCTTGGGCACAGGTACCACCTACATGAGGATCCGCGGTGCAGGTGACTCCCGTATCAACGTCACCCTCGACGGTGTACCCCTGAACTCGCCAGAGGACCAATGCGTGTTCTGGGCGAACATGAACTCCTATGGTTCGCTGCTCGGAAGTGTTCAGATCCAGCGAGGCATAGGCACATCGACCAATGGCGACGGTGCTTTCGGAGGTACGATAGCCCTTTCATCGGCTACGCCCCTGCAAACGCCAAGCATCGAAGTGTCAGGTAGTTACGGATCATTCAACACCTATAACATAGGAGGTAAGATCTCGACGGGTCTGCTGTGGAACCACTGGATCCTCGATGGTGCCTACCACGAGACGCATACCGACGGTTTCATTCATGGCACCTCAGGGCGCAGCGGCTCTTACTATGGCGGTCTGAGTTGGGTTTCTGACGATGTCATCGTCAGATACAAAAACATCGGCAACTTCGAGCGCACAGGCCAGGCCT
>JAEETC010000217.1 GCA_016286585.1 Prevotella sp.
GTGTCATAGAGTTCTTCGTAGGCATCACGAATATGATAGTAGAGCTGCATGCGCTGCTCATCCTTGGTGAGTTCCTTGGGCTTTTCCTCCTGCTGGACTGTTGGCTGTGCCTGCTGCACTTCCTGACTGTCCCACATGGAAAAGAGGTCGAGCTGGACAGGGGCACTCTGCTGCACCTGTTGTACCTGCGGCTTCGCCTGAACCTGCTTTACTGGCTCCGGCTTCTGCTCCACGACTTTCGGTGAATTGGCCTTATAGTAATCCACAAAGTCCTTATACAGGTCACGCTTGAAATACTCCGTAAGGAGTTGGGCAATCCCCTCCATACCGCCGTCATGGGTACAAACCAGTGTCGGCTTGCCGTAGGGGTCGGTGCCTTTCTCCATCTTCGTGGCCACGATAGCCTCTGAGTCAGGGGCCATCATAGACTTCCACCAGTGACAGTTCATGGAGATGTCCGTCCAGTCCTCACCGCTCATAGCCTTGAAGCCTGTGTTCACATCACAGAAAGCCTGTGTGTCGGGATCGAGCGACATGTCATAGCCCGTGTATTTCTGGAGGACAACCAAGTCTGAGCCTACATCCGTTCCTGCCTCGTCGCGGAACATGCCGTCGGGCAGACGGAAAGCTCCCACCAGACGGGCATTCCTGGCCAGCTCCTCGCGGATGGGATTGTTCGACGGTGAATCCATGAAACCCCTAGAGGTGATGAACGCCACAAAACCGCCCTCGCGCACCTGGTCGAGGGCTTTCAGGAAGAAGTAGTTGTGAATGGTCGAGACGGCATAGCGTTTCGCATCGTTGCCACTCTTGCGGTATTCATCATCCATCACCTTGATGTCGCCGAAGGGAATATTAGATGTCGCAACGTCAAATGTCCCCTTCAGCTCTGGCTTGATGGTCTCAAAACCGTCTATCGTAACACTGTCATTCGGATTCAGAGCCTTCAGGATGCGACCGGTAAGCAGGTCTTTCTCAAAGGCACTGACCCTCACATCGGGGTACTCGTCCTTGAAGGCATCGCCGAACTTGCCGATACCTGCCGAGGGGTCGAGCATTGATCTCACCTCCACTCCTGCGTCCTTCATCACCTTGGCGATTGCACCGATGACAGGCGTAGGGGTGTAGAAAGCGGTATTCACCGACCGTTTGATGCTGTCAGTCAGTTCCTTGGCCTCCTTGTCGTCACTGGCACCCTCACGGATGGTATCAAACAGTTCCTTGGTCTGGTCGAAATAGGTCAGTTCCGACTGGTTCCAATACTGCTTGTCTGCATCAGAACCTGTCGGCTTGAGCACGAACTTCAAACCGCCGAAACCGCTGTATCTCTTCAGGACTTCACGCTCCGCATCCGTCGCCGCCCTACCCTCTTTTTCGAGCTGGAAGACGGTACGGATAGCGGCAATGTTATCCTGTAACTTTTGTCTCTTGTTATATGCCATAGTATTTTCTCTTTATCGGTGCAAACCCACTGACACGTCACGCACCTCTCCTCGTGCCAGTCCGCGCAGCTCGGCCTTGACATCAGCCTTCCACGCATCGGGGATGTTTCCCATTGCCTTTTCTGAATTGCTGAACAACACTTCGTAGAAGAAGTCCCTGCCCTTGGGTCGCAGATAGAAGCCACCGCAGTCGGCAGCCAGTTCAATGGCTTTCCGCTGTTCGGGCGAAAACTCCTTGGCCAAGGGGTCGGTGGTACGCTCCACCAAGACTTTCTTTGCAACATCATAGCGATAGTCAGGGCAACGCATACGCGAGGCCTGACCGAACTTCAGGGCGACATCGAAGGGTGTCACGTCCTGACGGCCCGTGTAGGTCTGGACTGCTTTCAGCTTTGCAGGGTCTTGCCGCAATTCCTCCAGCGTCGGATAATACAACGCCACACGGTCGTAGAAACCGAGGCCGTGCGGATTGGTATCGTAGGCGAAGCCGTCGTGGAACTCCATGTCTATCGTAAACTCGCCGTTGTCATCGAACTTGACATAGGGCGGAAGCGTATCAACGCTTGACAGCCCCTTGCCACTGAGCACGGGAAAACTCTCACGGTTCAGGATGATACCCTCCACAGGGCCTTTCGGGCACTCCAGTTCGGAGCAGCTGACGCCCGACTGTGACAGCAACCGGCGACGACTGTATTCCAGCGCATGGAGAAAGGTCTCGAAATGGGGAGCATCTTCCAAAGCACGGTTCTTGTCGGCCTTACGGGCAGCAGGGACGACTTCGCCCAATGTGAAGTTGCGGGTGCTGTCATTATCCATCACCCGGATGGCATGACTACGTGCATGGTTGGCATCCTCGGCAAACGCCTTCATGGTGGAAGCGAGCTTCGTGTAGAGATTCAAGCCGTATGGGGGCAGTTGCTCTGCTTCGATACGGTTGCCGCGCTGCAGGATGATAAAGTCTGCAGGCACGATGCGGTTGTCGCTGAAATACACGCCAAGGACATGCTCTTCCTCCGCGAAACGGTTCAGCCAGCCACTGCGCTCATCCTCCGTGAAACTGACGATGCACGGCTTGTCCATGAAATAGGCCACACCGTCAGAGTCACCGCCACTGATACGGCCATTCAACTGCTTGGCCATGTCCACACACTGGGCATAAAGTTCACGGGAACGGTGACGGTCACGGATGAGCGAGGTCTCAAACTCATGAACCTGGTCTGTGTCCATCAGCCCACGACACCACTTTTCGGCACCAATCTTCGTCCTGAACTCCTCCACCCAACAGTCGTTGGTGCTGTTGTCGAAGGCCACATATTTGGCACCATCTCGGAAATAGCCCTGCGCACCTGTATGAGCAGGAAAGGTCAGACTACGTGACATGCGCTCGCTTTCGAGAATCTCGCCCAAAACCTTCTGGGCTTCCTCACCAGTAAGCAGCTGCTGTCCGCTGTAGCCTGACCCCTGACTTGCCGCCATGTTATGTGTGTTCATCTCCGATGCCATCCACTAACACGGCCATAGCCAGCTCCTGTGCCTGGTCGACGGTCAAGCCGTCGCGACGGGCATTCTCATACTTCTCCTCGGCAGCATCGGCCAGATCGTCGAGGACTTCATCACTCACGGGGAAACCAGTGCCCCACTCCTCCTTCAGTCGCTGGAGGTAGCGGCGATAATAAGACATCTCCTTTGGCATGACGCTAACGCTTTAATCCCTGAGCCTCTGAACGGACGATACCCTCGGCGAGATCCTTCAGCTCGTTGTAGGCATCCTTCTGCCAGGCATCGTTCACACCTGCGGCCTTCAACTGCGATTCGGCCTTCTCCCACAGACCATCAAACACCTTCGCACGCTCGTCGGGTGTCTCGGCACCGGCAGCGAAGTCGTTGAGCGTCTTCATCTGCTCGGGCGAGAAGTTGCGGGCGGTGGAATCGGAGGCACGATTGACGATGGCCTTCACGGCAGCATCCTCCTTGGCATTAACCTCTTGCTTCTGACCAGGACCAACGATGTCGAGTGCTTTCTTGTGGAAGTCTCGGTTGGCAGCGGCCACCTGTTCGAGAGTGGCGAGACGGTTCTTCACAGCCGTAGTCTCGTTGACTGAAAGCAGGCTGACACACTCGATGCCGTTCACCTTACCACTGAGCCATACACGGTCGGGGTTGTCCTTGGCGGCTGAATAGCGCAGACTGGTGACGTTGGCGGCACTGGGCAACTTGAACTTGCTCCAGTCTACCTTTTGGGCAGCGTCGAGCTTTTCGCCGTTGGTCTGACGCTGGGCCTGTACACGCTGCTCCATGCGTCCGGCGATGTCGGCCATCGTCATCGGTTTGCCAACAGACTTCACCTGGTCTTTCTCGTCGAGCGTCACCTCGGCACGATGACGAAGAGAGGCCAAATCCTCGGCATTCATAATGCCATAGAAACGAGATTCCTTGTTGCCCTTCTCGCCAAAGGCCAGCTGCCACTTACCTACGAGGCCCTCAGAGCCTTTCACCGCCATGTCCTTGGCATCAGGTGTCATCGATGCAATCAGGTTGGCACGCTGCTCCTTGTTCATGTGGTCAACGTCCACGCCATCCTTGCGGAGGGCATTCAGGAGAAGGGTGTCCTCGGTGATCTTCTCAATGGTGATGTAGTTCACGTCACGACCATTGATGTTAGCGTTCTTCTGATGGAAAGCGGCATCATCGACGTGCATGGGATAGGCGGTCTTTACCGCAAACTCCTTGGCCTGAACGGGGTCTTTGGCATACAAGTCCTGATAGGTCTTGGCCTGCTCGGGAGTCAGCTGACGCGACATCTGGGTACGCATACCTGCACGCTTTTCCTCGGGGGTCTTGCCGTCAGGGTTCAGTTTACCGTAATCGACCTGTACCATCGTAGCGTCGTCCTTCTGGAAAACACGGATGCGGTCGATGGTGTTGCCCTCGGTGGTGGTCACCTTCGCCTTAGCGGTCTTTTCATTGTTCTCATTCTGGTTCTCGACCTGAGAACCCTCTGCTGCAGCAGCCTTGGGCTGTGCGTTTTCTG
>JAEETC010000218.1 GCA_016286585.1 Prevotella sp.
GCCGTGCCGCAAGGACTGGCCAGGGCGTACTGATGCTCGGCAGTCTTCACCACCTGCACCGTCGTGCCGGGATACATGATGCTCTGGAAGTTGCTGATGCTGACGTAAGCCACGCTGGGCATGTCGTTGTAGAAGCGCAGCATCACCATACCCTGGGAACTGTTCTGTGGATCTACGACGGGATACATACGCTCCACGTAGTCCTTCACCTCCGGCTTGGGCACATCGGGAGTCACCACGGGGTTGTCGATACCTGTGTAACACGAGGTCATGGTCACTGATGCCAGGCCGCAGACGATGATGGCGGCGGACATCCATTGTAATTGTCTTTTCTTCATCTTTTTATCTAATTTAGATATATGTTCTGTACTGTTGCATAGCTAAGAATAATTTATAGGCGCAAAGATAAGAAAACTTTTTGAATAATCATCACTTTTTGCAAGAAAATCAGCGAAATCATACCCCAAAGGGAAGATTTCGCTGACCTCTCATGATAACCTATTTACTCCAACTTACCGCCGGAACCATTCTGCGGGTTGCTGTCGAGTGCTTGCTGGTTGGTGTTGAGCCAGTTGCCCCAGCCTGTCAGGCTGTGGAAGTCGCACTTCTCGTAGCCTTCGTTGTAGTTGTTGAGTGCATTTAATTGCGGGAGTTTCGTCTGGTAGTCGAAGGTGTAGAATAATTCTCTCAGCAGGCAGATGCTCAGCGTGTAGTGGTCGAGATGTTGCTTGCTGTTGTTCACGTCGCGATAGTGTACGAAAGCCTCCTCGAAGGCGTTGTCTATAGTGGCTGAGATGGCTTTCATTTCGGCATCATCGGTCTCTTTTGCCAGCAGCTGGGCGTAGTTGGCAAGGTCGAAGAAGGGGTAAGTCAGTTCGTCTGTATTCTGAATAGCCTGGTAACGATAGACGCTCTTGCTGGCGCGGTCGATGGCCTCCTGCTGAGTGGGATAGAGTGCCAGCAGGCGGTCGCACAGTTGCTTGCAGGCATCAACGATGGGCATGAACTTGTCGGTGCGGATCATCTTGTAGTCGCCATTAGGATACGTTCCCGGGTCGGCTTCCTCCATATAGCCGTCCTGCCAGGCAGGAGTAGAGCGTTCGAACATCAGTCCGCCAGCCTTCTCGGCATCGCCTGTCTCCACGAGTCCGCGCACGAATTCCGTCATCAGCACTCCGTCGCTGCTTAGCACATGTGCCGAGGCGATGATATAGTTGGCAAAAGTGCGAGCTTGGGTGAGCGACTCGATATTACCCATGAAGCAGTTGTGGAACATGAGCGTGTTGAAATGTTCAATTCCGGCAGCCTGCATGGCGTCGTACATCTCGTACATGTCCATCCACTCGTTATCGACCCATTCGTCGGTCATCACGCCACGGGATCCACTGACCTGCTTGATTTCATACTTGCCTGGCACGTCGTTCATGGCATCAAAGCCCGAGCCGTGGCCCCAGATGGCGAGCACGTAGTCCTCGGCCGGACACTGCAGGCTGCTGAACTCCAGGAACATGCGCATGGTGTTCGGGTTGCATATCTTCAGCTGCTTGGCTAGCTCACCCATGCCGTAGGCTTGCATGCCTTCTTCCTTGATTTTGTTGAGGTCGGTCGTGTCCTTCAGCTCGAACCACACGATGTCTCCAGGAGCTGCATATTTGCCCGTAAAGCCCTTCCCGATTTCCGGCTGGTCCTTACCATATTTATACATACATATCACGCGCACGTTGTTGTGGTCGGTCAGGTACTTCTGCACTCTCTCCCAGAAGCCGAATTCAATGATCTCATCCATTTTGCCGCCGGCATTGCCATAGACGAACACGGTGTATTTGGAAGGCTGAGGCACATCGATGAACATCTCTGCCTTGCTCCAAGAGTCGAATTTAGAGGCCATGTCGTCGGTGGTCTTCTTGAAACTCAGGCTGATGTCGGCATCATTGCCGAAGCGAAGTTCATCGCCAACAATCTGCCACTTGGCCTTCATCACGTCCCTGTCAGTAGGTGTCATGACCAGCGCACCGTCGGCAGAGGCGGTGTAGGTGAAGTCTATCTTCTCGATGCCGATGGCTTTGCCCTCGATAGTGTAGTAGATGCGGGTGCTGCCCGTACCGTCGGCCTTAAACTCGGTGTTCTGCCACGTCTCGCCATAGTTCCATTTGGCGTAGGTGTTGCCCGACACGTCGGAACACCAGTTGCCCACAATCCTGCTGTCAACACCGGGCGCAAGGTTGTTGTTGCCATCGTCACTCGAGCAAGCGGCCAGCACCGCCATAGTCATTGCGCAGCAAAGGATGGCTGTAACTTTCAATAAATACCTTTTAATCATAATATAATAATGTTAATTATACTCTTATACTAAGTTCTTATTCTTCTTGGATCAGGTGTACATCGCACTGCGGGAAGGGGATGGTGATGCCAGCAGCGGTGAGGGCATCGTAGATCACCTCCTTCGCACGATCGACGTAGCCGATGCGCTCAGCCACCAGCACGTACTGCTTCACGTTGACATCCACTGCACTGTCGCTCATGTTGCCGACTACCACATTGATGCCGTACTTGGGATCCACAATCTCACGTCCGTACTGATCCTTGGTGCGCACCTTCTTCATGGCCTCCACCAGTACCTCGCGCACTCGCTGGATGTCTGTACCGTATGCCACGCCTACCTTGACGATGGCGAGTTCATACGAGTGGTTGCGCGTCAGGTTGTTGAAGTTCTTGCCAAAGAGCGACGAGTTGAGGAACGACATCTCCGTACCTTCGATGGTCTCTGCCTGTACACACTGATAATTGATGGCTGTCACCTTACCGCGCACGCCTTCGCACTCAATCCAGTCGCCAACCCTCAGGCGACCGCCCATGAGCTGGATGCCGTAGATGAAGTTGTTGATGACATCCTTCAGCGCGAGACCGATACCAGCCGAAAGACCTCCGGCCACCAGCCCCAGTGAGCCTGTTGGAATCTTCCAGAAGTAAATTACCACCGCAGCAAAGCCCATCCAGACCAGTACGCTGATGATGCTGTTGCCCAACGACAGGTTGATCTCATTGGCACGGACAGTTGTACGGTTATGCTTGCGCATAAAGGTGGCATAACGGGCATATTGCCAGATGGAGTGGATGGCCCTACTGCAATAACGTGTAATATAGAACAATATCAACAGCCAGACGATACTCCTGGCGGAAATCCGCAGTGTCTCGAATCCACTCTGATCATATAGCTGGACAAAGGGATTCTCGTAGAACTTCACAAAGAGGTCGTCGAAGTCGAAGGTGCTTAACGACAGACTCACACACAACGGCAGAGAGAGCAGCACGACGGCAGGGGTAGCCACCTGACGGATGAAGTCGTAGAACCAGGTGGCGCCAAACAGCAGCGATTCGCGGTCTTCGCCCGATACGTAGGTAATACGATTTCGCATGCTCTCCACCCGCTTGTCCAGCCAGCGCTCTTTGTAACGGCTCATCAGGTCCAGGATACAGACCACTGTCAGCCATACGGCCAAGAGGAAATACCACCACACCAGTATGAGCAGCGCCACAAAAGTGTAGCCCAGGAACGCAAAGACGAAGGCGACGAGATAGACAGCCAGTGATACCCAGCCCAGCGTGCTGTCTATTGATGTGGCTTTGCCGCTGATCCAGATGCAGCAGCACAGCTGCCACACGACAATCAGCAGGAGGAGGGGCGGAAAGAGAAAAACCATCAGCTTGTCGGGCAAGAAGGTGATGCGACAGGAAATAATCATCAGCGTAACGAAGAATGTAGCCGAGTAGAGCAGGAATCCTTGGCGGAATTGTTCTGGTTTGACGCGCAGCAGCAGCGAGCCGGAGATGGCAATGAGCAGCCACAGGAAGGTGTTGACGTGCTTGACACCCAGATTGATGTATTCATCACCATATAAAGAGAAACCGAACACAAGGAAATAACCGATGGTGCCCGTCAGTATCGAGATGATGGACAGCTTCCTCTTCGCGACATAGCGTTTCAGCCTTGTGAAACGGTATAGCAGCCAAAGAGTCAGGTGGGTGAGGAGCCAGAAGAACACCAATAAGACCACTTGCATGACGCAGACAATCAGCAGCATTAGATTTTCAGCCCTACTGGAAAAGTGCTGGAAAAATGCGGCATCATTCTCCTCGTCAGCAGCATTCTCATCAAGATCGGTTTCCTCAAGACAATCTTGCAATTCTTTCAGGCTGTACTGCCCACGCAAATCCACCTTGACCTTATCCCAATAGTAGCCGGGATTTGCCAGAATGTCTAAAAACGGTGTCTGCCCGTCCACAAAGACATACCGCTCAAGGTCGCGATAGCGCGATTCGGCATAGTCGTAGGTCTCCTTCAATCGCAGAAAGGCTTCCTGATAGTGCATGCTGTCGGCTATCACGGTAGCACGGTTGTTGGCATTCATCTTCAGAAGTTCGGAAGCAAAGAAGATGCAGGAGT
>JAEETC010000219.1 GCA_016286585.1 Prevotella sp.
CTAAAAATCAGTGAGATATGCAAAATATTCAACTAGTATTTTTATTAAAGAATGTAAATATATTTAGTTAAATAATATCATTGGAAATTAATATAAAAACGCGAGAGTTAACTTAACACCCTAGGACTGTCCCCATTGTGAGATATCTGGTCATACCGCCGTCTTGTATTTGAGCTTGCGGAAGGAATTATCTGTCACAACTGTCACATAACCTCTTGATACATACTGACGGAGTTGGGCATCAACACCGTGTTCAGGCATCCCGTTCAGTTTGCGTACACGAACGGCGTCATCCCTCGTGAAGATGTCATCCAGCTGCACCAGCATGTTCTGAGGCCCGCGCTTGGTCTCGTAGCAGGTGTCGTCGGCGTCGGCGGCAATCATCGCTCCAAAGAAGTTCATCTTGCACCAGAGGTCGTTCTGGAGCGACCAGCGTACAAAGTCCTCGATGCTCTTCTCCCATTTGCAACCGTTGGCCACATAGAGCACACAGGCTTTCAGCCAGGCGATGACGCAGGCTCGATGGGACAGATCGTCGAACACGCGGCTCTGAGAGAGCACAGCCAGTTCCTGACACTCCTTCTGCAGCTTCTTGGCCAGTTTGGAGGCCTGCGGACAGTCGATGAGTCCTCGCGATGCACAGAGATTGAGGATATACGGCTTGAGCTCTGTGTCGAACATGGCGTCGTAGTCGCCGAACACCAGCTGGTCGGCTCCGATCTCGCGCTGGGGGATGGTGCTGAAGCTGATGCGCTGCACAGGGCCGTCGGTACAGACGGGCTTGAAATACTTCTTCACCTTCTTGGGCGTGGTGCAGGCGTTCCAGTTCATGCGCAGGCAGACGGTCTTGGTCACCGATTGGGTGCCGATACGCGTCTGGCCGTAGCGGTTGTTGGGGTCGAACGAGAGACACATCACCAGATACTGATGACCAGCCTTGCCGTTGCCTTTGAGGGCGTCGAACATCTGGATCTCGTTCACCTTCACATAGAGGAAATGACCTTCGGCCTCGTCCGTACGGGTGACCAGTGCGGCATTGGTCATATCGCCGTGAATCTCCTGAATGATCAGGCCCTCAGGACGCTTCGACTTGTCCTTGTTGGCACCCTTGGTGTTCATCTCCTCCTTCCACTCGGCCTCGCGCTTCTCGTTGACGGCGTCGCGCTCTCGGATGTCGGCCATGATGTGGTCGATGGGTTTGTCGATGCAACCCTTACCCGTGCCCGACTCTGCCACCAGACAGTCCATCAGCGTCGCCTCATGCTCCACATTGTCTGTGTATTTAAAGGTGGTCTGATAGAGGTGTGCGCCCAGTGCAGGGAAGACGCTGCTGGCCACAGCGGCCTTGTAGGGGCCAGGCACCTTCGAGGTGAGCAGACGGATGAGCTTGGGCAGATGCTTGCAGAGCTCAGGAGGCTGGGGAGCATTGAAGTAGAAGTCGTTCGGCTTGGGTGTCTCGTCCTTGGAGTCGTCCTTTGAGTCGGCCTTGCCTTCCAGCGCATCGAGCACAACGGTCAGCGAACGGGGCATACCTTCGTAGTTGCTCTTCAGCGCACTGCGGATCTTGGCGCGCTTCTCCTCCAGCGGGAAACCGTCGTAGCAGGGGATCACCTGGTCGAGCCAGTCGAAGTTGTTGCCGCAGATGTGTCGCAGGGCGTAGGCCAGTTCGTAGGTCTTCGCATCGCGGTCGCCGACGGTTGGCTCAAAGCCGTGATTGTTCAGTTCCCAGTACTTGCGGATGATCTCTTCAAACGCGTGTCCGTGATACTCCTTTGGAAACTCCCTGGCCTCGGCGGCACACGGGGTCTGACCCGTCTGTGATGTCTCCGACGTCACAAGAGGGTCTGACCCCTGTGTGCTGCCGCTCAGTGTAACTTCTTCCTCCCACGGACGATAGTGCTTCTGGTCGTGCTTGGCGCTCTCCGGCACCTCCTCACGCCCTTCACGCACACGAACCTTTAATAGTTCATACTCCTCGGCGCTCTCTTCCTCTGTCATGCTCTCCTCAAACAGACGGTCGTCGAGATACACCAGATCTTCTTCGGAGCCACTGGTGGAGTAGACCACACGGCTCAGATCGTGACAGTTGGTATCCATCTCCAACTTCAGGAGGCTGGCGATGCGCACCTGATTCTCAAGGATGGTCTTGCCACGTTCGCGCTGACATACCAGATGCCACCCGCCGCCGACAGACTTTTCGAGCATCCACAGGCCGATGGCGTCTTTCATCGAGAGGATTCGTTCCTTGGCCTCGGCTGCCTGAGCGGCGTCGTAGCAGTCGATGTCGTGGAAGAAATGGTCCGACGGATGGCAACAGCCTGCCACCTTGCCGTCGGGCATCAGATCGTTGTAAGCAAACTGCACCAGACGAGCCTTGGCCTCGGCATTGCCCATACGGGCGAGTGCGACATTCGAGAGGTTGTCTGCTGAGTTGCGTAGGGCGAGGAAATCCTCGCGGTTAGTGATGGTGCGGGCTACTTTGTGCCCACCTTGATAAAAAACGTGTTTCATTGGCAAATAAAATTTCATCTGTAGAAAATAACACTTGTCGGCTAAGTCACACACCAGGCCAATGCCGACTCAACCTGGGTGATCGCGAGAGAATGTTCGTACGAGTGAAGAGGATACTTCTTGGTGGTGGCCGTCGTGCCTTCACGGCGGCTTGGGTGTTTCAACATTTCAAAGATCGCTGGGTGCAAAAGTAGAGTTCTATTATATACGCTCCAAATGTTTTCGGAATTATTTTCAAAAAGTTTTAGGGTGATTTTGTTTGTGATTGATTATCAGATAGTTGCGAATGTCTTAGGCTCAATTATTTGTTGTTTTCTGATGCCAAAAAACAAGCGTTCGACTGACTATTTCTGCCAATCGAACGCTAATCGAATCTGAATCGAATCTGAATCGAATTTCAGTCGAATCTTGTTATGTCTCTGCGGTCTCTGCCGGATGGGTTTCCACCCAGTCTTGTATCCAGTAATAGAGCTTTTCGTGCTTTTGTTTCTTGTACTGCCCGATGTAACTCGATAGCGTCTTGGCCTTTGTCTGCGCTTCGGCCACCGCTGCCTGATCTTGCGCGACGCCGTTAGGATAGAGGATCGTGCGCGCTATGCTCAGGTCGCTCCCATCGAGCACCTTTTCTGCCTTCAGACAGCCCACGATGACTCCCTTCACAATCAGCTTCCTGTCGTGGGTCTCGTTGGTGTAGTCGGCGATGATGGCCTCGCCGCAGTCGGAGTCCAGAAGGGCGTTCACAAAGTCCTCGCGCCACTTCATCGTGAACCGCTTCTTGTCTGTGCTGAACTTGTCGAACCATTCTTGCCTGAGAAACAGTTTCAGTTCTGCCCTTGTGGCGATGAGGCCAGGTGCGGGGGTGTCAGTCGTCTCTGTCGGCGAGGGCTCTGGGTCGGCTGTGTCGTTGAGGTAGGGCTGTTCCTTGCCGAGTATGACGAGCGTCAGCATGTGGATGTAGTCTGTCAGCGCAAAAAATCGCTCAGATGTCTCTGGCGTCTCGCTGAGGCCGAACATCACCTTGGCGAACTTCCGCCACGAGGTGTCGTCGTCTCTCAGTGTGTCCCACCGCTTCGATATCAGCAGCTGCGAGAACTGGTCGATCTGCTGCTCACGCTCCTCCTGAAGCTTCCTGATAAACAGGTCGCGCTCAGGGAACAGCTGTTGCAGGTCGAGGATGCGGGCGATCGACTTGGTGTGCTGGTGCAGCATCTCCCACACGAACCATCGCTCGGCGTTCCGTCGCAGGCTGCCGAACAGTTGCGGGGGAGTGGGTGAGGGCTCTGCGGAGAGCATCTGCCGCAGCTCCTGGGTGAGTCGCACGATGAGCCAGCCGATGTCGAACAGACGGTCGGCGTCTACCTGCAAGCGCTCATAGCTGCGCTGGCGGCTCAGGGTCGGACTGCTGCTAAAACTCCTTGTATCCATCGAGCGGTGAGTCGTGTTCTATTTCCTTACCCATGTATTTGCGGAAGAGCCAGTCCGTCAGGTAGCCCATCGAGATATTATACTTGTCGGTGAGGTCGATGTCGAGGTCGTGCTTCCTGGCGATGGCCTCCATCTGCTGAATCACGGGCTTCTGGAAGAGTGCAAAGCCGTTGCGGCTGCGGATGACCGTCGGCGCAGGCATCGCCGCCTCTGCGGCCTCGCAGATCTCATGGGTGGCGGCCACGTAGTCGGCGTCGTAGTCGTGCGGCATCCAGCCCCAGAGGGCATCCACCACCTCCAGTCCGTCGTCGTCGAGGCCCAGCTCACGGCCGCGTTGCTGATGGCTGAGGACGGTTGCGATCGCGTCAAGTACGTTGGTGACGAACGCCTCGCATTGCTCCGTCTGCTGCACGTTGAGCGAGCCGGAATGGCAGTGCTCGGCGTAATAGTCCTGTGCGGCATCGAAGTGGCCCACCACGCGTTCGTACTCGC
>JAEETC010000220.1 GCA_016286585.1 Prevotella sp.
AGTTCCTTGGCCACATTAACCATCTCCTCCAAACTGGGTGTGATCAGACCACTGAGTCCAATCATGTCCACATGTTCTTCCTGCGCCTTACGAACAATCTGTTCGGCTGGCACCATAACCCCCATGTCAATGACCTCATAGCCATTGCATGACATCACGACACCAACGATATTCTTGCCGATGTCGTGGACATCGCCTTTGACAGTAGCCAAAAGAATCTTTCCGGATTTACCAGTGTTTCCGGACTTTCCGGCCTCGATATACGGCTGTAGGATACTCACGGCCTGCTTCATCGTGCGTGCGGTCTTCACCACCTGCGGGAGGAACATTTTACCCTCACCAAACAATTGTCCGACGGTATTCATGCCGTTCATCAACGGTCCCTCGATGATATCCACCGCACGGGGATATCTCTCAAGAGCCTCCTTCAAGTCTTCTTCTAAATGGTCACCAATGCCCTTCACCAACGCCTGAGACAACCTTTCTTCTACGGGAAGATTCATATCTCGTTCCAAAACCGATGCTTTCATGACATTCGACGTCGCAGTAGTAGTCTGGCTTGCCAGGGTTGCTGCCAATTCCGTCAGCCGTTCGGCAGCATCGCGTCTTCGATTCAGAATGACATCCTCGATAATTTCAAGCTGTCCGTCGGGAATATCTGCATAAGTAACTTTCGTAGAAGGATTTACGATACCAAAGTCCATGCCTTTCTGGATAGCATGATAGAGGAATACGGCATGCATGGCCTCACGGATATAATTGTTGCCACGGAACGAGAACGAGAGATTGCTGACACCACCGCTGACGTGGGCACCAGGCAGATGTGTATGAATCCATTCCATAGCCCGGATGAAGTCGGCTGCATAGGCATCATGTTCCTCCATACCTGTCGCCACAGCCAGCACGTTAGGATCAAAGATGATATCGAGGGGATTCATGCCCACCTCTTCGGTCAGGATCCTATAGGCTCGCCCGGCTATCTCTATACGCCGTTCATAGCTCGTCGCCTGACCCTGTTCGTCGAAGCACATCACCACAACCGAGGCTCCCAAACGCTTCACGTCACGAGCATGACGGATGAAGGTATCCTCGCCTTCCTTCAACGAGATAGAGTTGACGATGGCCTTTCCCTGTACGCACTTCAGACCCGCCATGACAACCTCCCAATTGGAAGAATCTATCATAATCGGTACTCGGGCGATGTCAGGTTCTGCGGAAATCAAGTTCAGGAAGTTCACCATCTCCTTTTTGGCATCCAACAGGCCGTCGTCCATGTTGATATCTATCACGAGGGCACCGTCATCTACCTGCTTACGGGCGATGCTCAGCGCCTCGTCGTAATTCCTTTCCTTAATGAGCCGCAGGAACTTTCGTGATCCCGCCACATTGCATCGTTCTCCTACATTCACGAATTGCACCTCAGGTGTCACATCGAGCAGTTCCAACCCGCTGAGCCACATTGTCTCTGAATTCGGAGCTGGCACGTGGGGCTTTTTCCCAATGACCAACGGCTGATAGAGTCTGATAAACTCATCCGTCGTACCGCAGCAGCCGCCGATGATGTTCACGAGTCCTTCGTCTACCAATTCTCCCATCTTCGGGGCCATACTATCGGGTGTCTCGTCATAGAGTCCTAAAGCATTGGGCAGGCCGGCGTTGGGGTAACAGCTGATATAATAGGATGCCCGTCGGGCAAGTTCGCGCAGATAGGGTTTCATCTGGTCGGCACCGAACGAGCAGTTCAGTCCTACTGAGAATATGGGATAGGTGCTCACGCTGGCAAGGAAGGCATCAAGTGTCTGTCCGCTGAGTGTACGTCCTGCCAAGTCGCTGATGGTTACGGAGAGCATGATAGGCAGTTCCTTTCCCCGGCGTTGCATCACCTGCATGGCGGCATCGACGGCACACTTTGCGTTCAGCGTGTCGAAGATAGTCTCAATGAGCAGGGCATCCACCCCACCCTCCATCAGTCCGTCCACTTGTTCACCATAGGCAGCCAGCAGTTCGTCGTAGGTCATCTCACGGGCAGCCGGATTACTCACGTCGGGTGACATGGAGAGTGTCTTGTTTGTAGGCCCGATACTGCCTGCAACAAAACGCGGTTTCTCAGGCGTGGTGTAGGCATCGGCCATTCTTCTGGCGATACGGGCTCCCTCAAGGGCCATCGTTCTCGCGCTGTCCTCCAAATGGTAGTCTGCCTGGGAGATACGCTGGCTGCTGAACGTGTTGGTAGTGATAATGTCGGCTCCGGCCTCGAGATAGCGACGATGGATATTTTCGATGACCTCAGGATGACTCAGGTTCAGTTCGTCGGTATTGCCGACCTTCCCCATCACAGCCCCGACCATCGTGCCCATCGCACCGTCGAGAATGAGAATCCGTTCCTTAATAATATCGTTAAGTCTATTCACAGAGTAATCATCTATAAACTATAAACTATTTATAAACTTTCATCGCACGGTCCATCTCGCGGCGGTCTTCCTTCTCTTTCAGCGTCTGCCGCTTGTCGAATTCCTTCTTACCCTTACAGAGGGCGATATCCATCTTGGCACGTCCTTTGTCGTCAATGAACACCAGCAGCGGCACGATGGTATAACCCGTTTGTTTCGTAGCACTCGTCAGCTGTCTGATCTCACGCTTTGTGAGCAACAGCTTACGGTCGCGCTTCATCTCGTGGTTGTTATATGAGCCATAGAAATATGGACTGATACTCATGCCCTTCACCCACAACTCGCCGTTGACCACCAGACAATAGGTATCCACCAGACTGGCTTTTCCGAGACGGATGCTCTTGATCTCCGTACCCGTCAGCACGATGCCGGCCGTAAAAGTCTCGATGAAGAAGTATTCAAATGAGGCCTTCTTGTTCTTTATCTGTACAGGACTCTTCTTCCTGAGTTGTTCTTCTGCCTTATTCAATGTTCAATCCTCAATCTTTTAATCAATGTTCAACAGTTGCAAATCGCTCCAGGTGGTCATCCACATAGTGTGCGATATCAGCCGTCCATACTTCCTCGTTCTCTACAAACGTGTCATCGAGGTCGTCAAACTCCGGGAATTGTTCGAAGAGCGCCATGAATTCATCCTCCGTACAGTCCTTCTCGATGGTCTCCCGATATTTGAGCCATAGCGTATGGGCATCGTAGATCAGCTTCGAAAGCTCGCGCATGCCCCACAACTTGACAGCCTTGGCGAATGGATTCTTGAAGATGAAGGGGCCATAGCCGTTATGGATCAGCTGTACGAACCCGCCGTCCATCACCTCCTGATGTAGAATGTCCCATGCCAACAGGGTTATCTGGTCGGCATTCAGCTCCTGCATCGACTCTGCCGTCAACTCTCCGTCGACGGCTTCGTAGATGGCCTTGACAAACACGCCCAGAAAGGCATCCATACCTTCCAAAGCTGCCTGCTGCAGATCAGCATCCTTCACAACAACCTCTTTCATCATCCTTCACTCTTCATTCCAATTCATACACTCCAGACGGCATCTGCCGGCGCAGTACCTCAAGTTTCAAATCCTTACCCGCCACGATGCCATAGCTGCGCAGGATGGCCTCTACGGTCTTGCGGGCCAGTTCAGGATGGTTGTTTTCTTCACTCAGATGGCAGAGCCACACATGATGCAGATGCTCCGACATGTTCTCTGCAATGGCATGCCCGCAGTCTTTGTTCGACAAATGACCGATGGAGCTGAGGATGCGTTTCTTGAGATATTCTGGATATGGACCGCCCTCCACCATCTCCACATCGTGGTTGGCCTCGATAACGAGATAGTCTGCCCGAGAGATCATCTCTCGCATCTCTTCGGTCACAGAACCGGCATCGGTGATGAACACCATCGTGATGCCATCCACCTGAATCTCAAAGCCAACATTCTCGCTGGCATCGTGAGGCACCGCAAAGGGACGTACTGTGAAGTCACCGATGGTCACAGTTTGGCCGATGGTCAGATACTTCTTCTGGCTTTCTGATATTTTACGCTTGGTGCAGTAATTCACATCGATACCCTCATGCACAAGTTTCGTGGCATAGACCGGCACCTGATAGTCGCCGCTGAACGACCCAACAGACTTGATGTGGTCGGCGTGGTCGTGAGTAATCAGCAAATGCTTTACGGTCTGGAGCGATATTCCATAATCCTTGCAGAATTTCTTAAGGGTGCGTATTCCTACACCTATATCGATCATCAGTCCGTCGGTGGCAGTCGCGAGATAGTAGCAATTACCGCTGCTGCCGCTTCCAAACGATATAAATCTTAACATGTCAATGATATTTTCGTGCAAAGGTACGACAAAAAAGTGGAAAGTGAGGAGTGAAGAGTGAAGAAAATGCTGCTACCTTAATTTTTTTAACTTTTAAAAGATGGCAATTCGAGTAATTCATC
>JAEETC010000221.1 GCA_016286585.1 Prevotella sp.
GGTCAGGGCGAGGCCAGCGGGGCGATGGCGTACCTGAAGGCCCGCCGACTCGACGAGGTGATTCGCGACCTGAAGCAGCCCGTGCTGGGCATCTGCATCGGCCAGCAGCTGCTGTGCCGTCACTCCGAGGAGGGTGACACCGACTGTATCGGCATCTTCGACGCAGAGGTGAAGCGCTTCCAGCCGCAGAGGCACGAGGACAAGGTGCCGTGTATGGGATGGAATGAATTGAAAATTGAAAATGGAAAATTGAAAATTAATCCCATCCTTGAGGGGCTCGGGGAACATCCGTACGTTTACTTTGTGCACTCGTATTATGTGCCGGTGTGTGCAGAGACCATCGCAACGGCAGACTATATCCTGCCCTACTCGGCCTCGATGCACAAGGACAACTTCTACACCTGTCAGTTCCACCCGGAGAAGAGCGGAAAGGTGGGCGAACAGATACTCAGGAACTTTTTGAGTTTATAGTTTATAGATGATTACCTCATTAGGATGAAAATAGAACTGATTCCGGCAATCGATATCATCAACGGTCAGTGCGTGAGGCTGACCAAGGGTGACTACGACCAGAAGACGGTCTATGGCGAGCCTCTGGATATGGCGCTTGAGTTCGAGCGTATTGGCTTCCAGCGTCTGCACGTCGTAGACCTCGACGGTGCAAAGTCGAAGCACATCGTGAACGAGAACGTACTGAAAGCGATTACCACCGAGACCCGTCTGACGGTGGACTTCGGTGGCGGCATCAAGACCGACGAGGATATCGAGAAGGCTTTTGCAGCCGGAGCTGCGATGGTGACCGTAGGTTCTGTGGCCGTCACGAATCCCGACTCGTTTATGGGTTGGCTGGAGAAGTTCGGTGCGGAAAGAATAATCCTCGGTGCCGACGTGCGCCACGGGAAGATCAGCATCAATGGCTGGAAGGAAGACTCGGGCGAAGACCTGTTGCCATTCCTCCAGAAATATGTCGATGCAGGCGTGAGGAACGTGCTCTGTACGGAGATATCCAAGGACGGCACCCTCGCCGGACCCGCCATCGACCTGTATCAGCGTATCATGGAGGCCTATCCCGAGCTGCATCTGATTGCAAGCGGAGGGGTATCGTCGAAAGAAGATATCGAGGCTCTCGACGCGGCGGGCATTCCGGCTGTCGTCTTCGGCAAAGCCATCTATGAAGGCCGCATCGACCTGAAAGAACTGATTGTAGAATAATAAATAGCATCATGGGTTTAGCAAAGAGAATTATACCCTGCTTGGATGTGAAAGACGGTGAGACCGTGAAGGGAACGAACTTCGTGAACTTGCGGAGTGCCGGCGACCCTGTGGAACTGGGCAAGGCCTATAGTGAGCAGGGGGCCGACGAGTTGTGTTTCCTGGATATTACCGCGAGCTTCGAGGGGCGCAAGACCTTTACAGAGATGGTCACCCGAGTGGCACGAGAAATAAACATCCCGTTCACCGTGGGCGGCGGCATCAACGAGCTGGCCGACGTAGAACGTCTGCTGTATGCCGGAGCCGATAAGGTAAGCGTGAACTCAGCCGCCATCCGCAGACCGGAACTCATCAACGAGATTACGACACGGTTCGGCTCCCAAGTATGTGTCTGTGCCATCGACGCCCGTCTGGACGAGGATGGCTGGCATTGTTATTTGAAAGGCGGTCGTGAGCGTACGGAGCGCGGACTCTTCGAGTGGGCCCACGAGGCTCAGGAGCGTGGTGCGGGAGAGATTCTCTTCACCTCTATGAACCACGACGGTGTGAAGGAGGGTTATGCCAACGAAGCCCTGCGTGAGTTGGCCGACAATCTCTCCATCCCCATCATCGCCAGCGGTGGTGCCGGATGCAAGGAGCATTTCCGCGATGCCTTCACAGAAGGTCATGCCGATGCCGCCCTCGCCGCCAGCGTGTTCCACTTTGGCGAGATACCCATCCCCGAATTAAAACAATACCTTCGTAGCGAAGGCATAAATGTAAGAATATGATGTCACAAGAAATGAAGATAGATTTTGAGAAGTGCGGCGGGCTGGTGCCTGCGATAGTACAGGATGCAGAGACGAAGAACGTGCTGATGCTCGGCTATATGAACGAGGAAGCCTATCAGAAAACCCTCGACACGAAGAAGGTGACCTTCTGGAGCCGTTCGCGCAACTGTCTGTGGACGAAAGGCGAGACCTCAGGTAACTTCCTGCACCTGGTGGATATCAAGGTGGACTGCGACAACGACACGCTGTTGGTAAAGGCCCATCCCGACGGACCGACCTGTCACACGGGTACCGACACCTGTTGGGGAGAGGAAAATAGAGATACTCTGTCATTCCTGAAGGAACTGCAGGACTTCATCGACAAGCGTCATGAGGAGATGCCTGAGGGGAGTTATACGACGAAGCTGTTCAAGGACGGTGTGAAGCGCATCGCACAGAAGGTGGGCGAAGAAGCCCTTGAGACCGTCATCGAGGCTTGCGCAGGCACCAAGGAACAGCTGACCTACGAGGCATCGGACATGCTCTATCACCTCGTTGTGCTGCTGACCGCCAAGGGTCTGCGCATCGAGGATCTCGTGGAGGAGCTGCACCGCCGCCATGATCCCAACTGGGACAAACAGCGTCGCGAGGCCAAAGCTAAAGGACAGATGAAATAAACGACCACGACCATGCTAATAAGTTATAAGAACGCAAACATCTACCAGCGACACGGGATCTGTGTGCTGAAGCAAGTGAACCTGCAGGTTGAGGAAGGTCAGTTCATCTACCTCATCGGTCGTGTAGGTTCTGGTAAGACCACACTGATGCGTACGCTTTATTGTGAGCTGGAGATGGACGAGGCCGACGAGGCGATGGTGCTCGGTCACGACCTGCTGACCATTCGTCAGAAAGAGATTCCCGCCCTGAGAAGGGAGATGGGCGTCGTGTTCCAGGACTTCCAGCTATTGGCCGACAGGTCGGTATATAAGAACCTGGAGTTCGTGCTGAAGGCCACAGGCTGGAAGAAAGGCGACGGCATCGAAGAACGCATCGCAGAGGTGCTCGAGGCCGTAGGAATGGCCGACAAGGGCGAACGGATGCCCTTCGAACTCTCCGGCGGTGAGCAGCAGCGTGTGGCCATCGCCCGCGCCATCCTGAACAAGCCGAAGCTCATCCTCGCTGACGAGCCCACAGGCAACCTCGACCCGGAAACGTCTGCACACATCATCGAGCTGCTGTTTGACATCTGTAAGACAGGTACGGCTGTCGTGATGTCGACCCACAACCTACCGATGATCAAGGAGCATCCGAGCATCATCTACCGTTGTCAGGATGAACGCATCGAAGACATCACCAATGACTTCCATCACCTGGTGGTGGTCGACGATACCCCGGATACAGATGAGATCACCGTCCGCTATTCAGAGAGGATGGAAATCTGAGAAAAGGTAAAAAAGTAAAAAGGTAAAAAGTAAAATATAAAACAGCATAATTATGAAAGTGATGAAATTCGGCGGTACGTCCGTCGGCACACCCCAGAGAATGAAAGAGGTGACCAATCTGGTCACGAAGTCAGGAGAACCCGTGTTCGTCGTGCTCTCAGCGATGTCGGGCACCACCAACTCGCTGGTGGAGATCTCAGACTACCTGTACAAGAAGAACCCCGACGGCGCCAACGAGGTGATCAACCGTCTGGAGCAGAAGTATGCCAAGCACGTCGACGAGCTCTACAGCACCGAAGAGACGAAGGCTGCCACCCGTGAGTTCCTGCGCGGGGAGTTCGACTTCCTACGCTCGTTCACGAAGGAGCTGTTCACCAGCTTCGAGGAGAAGAGCATCGTAGCCCAGGGCGAGATCATCTCGACGAACATGGTGGTGAACTACATGAAGGAGCAGGGTATCAACGCTGTGCTGCTGAACGCGCTGGACTTCATGCGCACCGACAAGAACGCAGAACCCGATCCCGTATATATCCGCGAGAAGCTGAAGCCCATCATGGCCGAGAACGAGGGTGCACAGGTGTATCTCACTCAGGGATTCATCTGCCGCAACGCCTACGGGGAGATCGACAACCTGCAGCGCGGCGGCTCCGACTACACCGCTTCACTTATCGGCGAGGCCATCAGCGCTGAGGAGATCCAGATCTGGACTGACATCGACGGTATGCACAACAACGACCCGCGTGTGGTCGACAAGACCGAGCCCGTGCACCAGCTGCACTTCGAGGAGGCTGCCGAGCTGGCTTACTTCGGCGCGAAGATCCTGCACCCCACCTGCATCCAGCCAGCGAAGTACGCCGGTATCCCCGTGCGTCTGCTGAACACGATGGATCCCGATGCTGAGGGTACAACCATCTCCAACAAGACCGAATACGGCAAGATCAAGGCCATCGCCGCCAAGGATAACATCAC
>JAEETC010000222.1 GCA_016286585.1 Prevotella sp.
GTTCAAGATAGAAATTGCGGGTGGTGAGTTCCTCGTTGGCCTGCGAGAGGGTGAAGAACTTCGTGGCCTCACTCTCCCACTCGTAGACCTTACCTGCCACGGCATTGGCTGAAGAGAACCAGGCACTACCCTGATAGCTGTTGTACTGAAACAACAGAAAACCACTGGCCACTTCCAATAAGATGAAAATAAACCAGTGATGATACTCTTTCAGGAAATCCAGCAGGTTCCTCATCAGAATTCTCTAATTCTCAAATTCTTGATTATCTCATGAGGAAGTTGAAGCGGTCCACGTTCTTCAGGGCGATGCCAGCACCCTTGGCCACGCTGTGGAGGGGATCCTCAGGAACGTGGAAGGGAATGTGCATCTTGTCGGTCAGACGCTTGTCGAGACCTCTGAGCAGGGCGCCGCCACCAGCCAGATAGATACCGTTCTTCACGATATCGGCATACAGCTCAGGCGGTGTGTTCTCCAAAGCGGAGAGCACGGCGTTCTCGATCTTCGACACCGTCTTGTCCAGACAGTGGGCAATCTCCTGATAGCACACAGGCACCTCCATGGGCAGGGCGGTGATGCGGTTCGGGCCGTGCACCACGAAGTCCTCGGGGGCCTCGTCGCCCAGGTCGGTCAGAGCCGAACCCACATTGATCTTGATACGCTCGGCCATGCGCTCGCTGACCTTCACGTTATGCTGACGGTACATATACTCCTGGATGTCGGCCGTCAGGTCGTCGCCTGCCGTACGGATCGAGTTGTTCGACACGATACCGCCCAGCGAGATCACGGCAATCTCCGTCGAACCGCCGCCGATATCTACAATCATATTTCCCTCTGGGGCCTCCACGTCGATACCGATACCGATAGCAGCGGCCATAGGCTCGAAAATCAGGTACACATCGCGACCGTCGGCATGCTCCGCAGAGTCACGAACGGCACGAAGCTCCACCTCGGTCGAGCCCGAAGGCACACCGATCACCATCCTCAGCGAGGGCGAGAACAGGCGGCTGCCGGTATGCACCATCTTGATCAGGCCGCGCATCATCTGCTCACAGGCAGAGAAGTCGGCAATCACACCGTCGCGCAGCGGACGGATGGTGCGGATGTTATCATGCGTCTTCTCATACATCATCTTCGCCTCGTTACCGACGGCAATCATCTTGTCGGTACGGCGATCCAAAGCCACCACCGACGGCTCGTCGACCACGATCTTGTCATCGCTGATAATGATCGTGTTGGCCGTTCCAAGGTCCATGGCTATCTCCTGAACAAAACTAAAAAATCCCATCTATAAACTATAAACTGTAAACTAAAAATTACTTCTTAAACCAAGCATTGATCGCAGTATCGTAGTGCGAGCTCACGCCGAAGGCACGGGTGGCAAACATACGGCGCTGCTCCTTCGTGGTCTCAGCACCCTGCAGGTTCAGGATGTCGAGCAGCAAGCCGTACTCAGCCTTGCTCGGCACAATCACCACATCGTTGAAGTTCTTGGCACCAGCACGGATCAGCGAGATGCCGCCGATGTCAATCTTCTCGATGATGTCATCCTCCGAGGCCCCGCTGGCCACGGTCTGCTCAAAGGGGTAAAGGTCTACGATCACGAGATCGATCTCAGGAATCTCGTACTGCTTCATCTGCTCAATGTCGCCCTCGTTCTCACGACGGCCCAAGATGCCTCCGAATACCTTCGGGTGCAGCGTCTTCACACGGCCACCGAGGATAGAGGGATAAGTCGTCACATCCTCCACCTTCTGGCACTCGTAGCCGAGCGATTCAATAAACTTCTGAGTTCCACCAGTCGAGAGGAACTTCACACCCTCCTCGTTCAGTTTCTTGAGGAGTTCATCGAGGCCATCCTTGTGGAACACCGACACCAAAGCGGTCTTAATCTTCTTTGTTTCAGCCATTTTTTTAATATAACGTTATACAATAATGTGCAAAATAGGCTGCAAAGGTACAAAAAGAAAACGATTTCCATATACTTTCCATCCTAAATTTTTCCATAACCCGTGTTAAAATAATCTAAGTCAATTTTCGTCCTTCCTTCACGCAGCATGTAGCCGAGCACCACGCGCCGCTCCGACGGTTCGCTGCGACTGAACTTCCGCCCTGTAAAGATGGACGAGGGCTTAACCTCGAGCGATTTGCACTCGGAGTCTATAACGAAATCTGCATGGCACTCGGTGGCCTCGTAGAGTGAAGAGAGTAAGCAACCAACGGCTAAGTCCGTTACGTTACAGTTGTTACAGTTGATAAAAAGAGATATAGGCATCTTTAAATACTGTAATAACTAACTAATAATCAGATATTTACGTTGCATTCAACAAGAAGCATACCTTCAAAAAAGCAACTGTAACAACTGTAACGTAACGCTCAGCAGAACAAATTAACCACTTAAATAGTTGAAACACAATGAAATACGACACCACCAAACAAACGGCACCCAAGATGCCTAACCTCGGTAAAGGCACAGAATGTATCAAACTCCTGCTCTCACAGGCCTCAAAAGACATGCATGAACCCCTCGTTCCGATACTTTTCCCCTCTCTTGGCGCACATATCAGCGGCGCAGAATTTCAGCATCCCAGCCTCACATGGGAGGAAACGACGGGTTTAATGGCCAATCTGTTCCTGCTCCTTTGCTTTCAGACGCCGGAATTCCATGACAATGTAAAGACGGAACTCTATGGAAATCCACGATGCAAACTCAATGGTGTTGCGGTTTCGCATCCTAAACGAAAAATATTTACGGACAAGCAGACCTTTTCACGCCTCTGAATTCACCCCTAAGTAAACCTAGACTTTAGATAGACTAAAGTGGGACTTTAGTTAGGGTAAACTCCGACTTTAGTGCCACTAAACTCCCAGATGCGGTTTTAGGGCGTTTCAGAGTATTTTCCGTCGTGAAAATATGACTTGAAACAACTTTACAATGACACAAAAGGGTCTGGCACTTCTGTGTCGCTTCTGTGTCGTTACTGTAAAGCCATAATCTGCTCGACGGTCAGCTTGCCGGAATTAATATATGACTGCTTGATGGCATAGAGCTTCTGCTGCAAGTCTTCTGTCATCGAGTAATCCCACAATTTCGCTTCTTCATTGGTCACGCGCTTGCCACCGTTGTTGTGGCTGTTGTCAAGACAGTAGAACTTCATGTCGGGATGATGCTCTTCGATGTACTCCACCCTGCCCTTGAACTGTGGGAAGACGGCGATATAGGCCTCACAGGTCACGGCGCGGTTCGAATGGATCAGCCGCTCCATGCAGTTGGTGTAGCCTGTCTCAGCATCGTTATACACATAAAGAAGGTGGGGCTCGAATCCATTCTCGCCACTTTGGGCCACCATCTCGTCGAAGTATTTCACATTGTTGTATGCACCTTCGGAGATCACGCCTACCTCATCGGCTAATTTCTTCAGTTCAGGATTGTTGTTGAGGCTTGTCGTCTTGCTACACGACGTCAGGATGGTCGAGCTGCTTACTGCCAGGATGAGGGCCGACACCCACAATTGGATTGTTTTCATTGTTGTAGCCTTCATAAGGCAATCGTCTCTAAGCTTTGCCTATTCGGCTTTCTTGATCTATTTCTTGCCGCTCTGTATGTACACGCCCGTGTCCGGATTCTCGTTCAACTGCGCACCAGCCAAGTTGTAGATGGCAGCGGAACGGGTCGTGCTATCAGACTTCGGAGCATTCACCTCTGTGCCTCCCTCTGCCAGTTTCTTATATTCGGCACGGGCGGCAGCGATGTCGGCCAGGAACTCTTCGCTGGTGTGGAGCCGGGCATATCCAGCAGAAGCCAGCATTCGCCCTGCATCGACATCGCTCTGCCAATGGTAGCCTGCGATGACACGACTCTGCCCCCACTGGTAGCCGAGTGCCAACAGATCATCCTGAGCGTCAGGGTTGATTTCACAGAGCAACAGGGTCATTGCCCAGCCTCGTATAGAATGCCCAGAGGGGTATGAACCGTTCTCGCGCAGGAAATCCTCGTCTTCTGGTATCAGGGTTGGTTCATTGTATCGGACATAAGGCCGCAGGCGTATGAATGTGGTCTTGGGCTTCGTGGCACAAAGGCGTATGGTGAGAACGCCTCGGGTCAGCACATGAAGGATGCAGGGTGTCTTCTCTTGCGAAATCTCCATGCCGAAAGGCTTGCTGAACTGTTCGGCCATGTCGGGTATTTCCGACACCTCGTTATCAATGGCCTGCTGGCGACGTTCTGGGTTCATCCGCTCCCCTTTGCCCCACATATATTGAGTAAGGTCGTAGGCGAACTGTGTGGAATTTGGCTCAGGCGGTGCTGGCAGCCAATTGACGGCATTGGGCAGTTCGTCAATATCAAAATACATTGCCTCTTCGTCAA
>JAEETC010000223.1 GCA_016286585.1 Prevotella sp.
AGCTGTTGCAGCAGAAGATGATCGACCGCTATAATGAACTGGAGCAGGCTCCCGGCGTGATGGCCGACGGTGAGATGACGCTCAACGAGAACGTAGCCGACCTGGGTGGTATGACACTGGCCTACGACTTGTGGAACGAGAAACTCCAGGCCGAGGGACTCTCAGGCCAGCAGTTGCGCCACCAGCAGCGCCAGTTCTTCGTCAGTTACGCCGATGTCTGGAAATCATATAAAACAGACGCGGAATTGATTTACCAGAAGAAAAACGATAAACACTCCGCTGCCCACAACCGCGTGAACGGCCTATCGCGCCTCTTCGACGACTGGTATACGCTCTTCGGCGTCGAGCCTGGCGACAAGCACTACCTGAAACCCGCCGACCGCGTCAAGATCTGGTAGCAATTATATAGTAATGATATGAAGAGAAAGATGAAATGGTTGTGGGCCGCCATCCTCGTTTGCGGACTGATGCTGCTGACGGGCTGCTCACGAAAAGTCTATCCGTCAGAGAGTGCGGCAGTATCGAAACAATGGTGTTTCCCACTGCCGGGGGCCAAGGTCATCAGCCCTTATGGTCCGCGTGGCGGGCGCCAGCATACGGGTGTTGACCTCAAGACAAAGGCCAAAGACAAGATCTATGCCGCCTTCGACGGTGAGGTGGTGTTCTCGAAGAAGTTCTCAGGCTACGGCAATCTTGTGCGTATCAGGCATGCCAACGGGTTGGAGACCTACTACGCCCATAACTCCAAGAACCTGGTGAAGGAAGGTCAGCGTGTGAAGGCCGGGCAGGTGGTAGCCCTCGTCGGACAGACGGGCCGCGCCACCACACCCCATCTGCACTTCGAGACCCGTGTGAACGGCAAGCCGCAGAACCCGGCCAACTACTTCGACCTGACCAGCCACACCCTCAAAAAGCGATAAAAGAAATACATTATTAATAATATAAATATAGCGATGATGAAAACGAGAATGACCCAGTGGGTGATGACCGCCACCCTGACTATCTGCGGCGCCATGATGATGCTGACGTCGTGTACTGACGCCATCGGCACAGTAGATAACCCCGTGAAGCCCGAACCACCCTACGACCCTGCCGAGGAACTGGCTAAGGAGACTTTTGACCATGATGCCTGGATAGACCGCTCGGTGAAGCCCGGCGATGCGTTCTGGCATTTCGCCATCGGCGGCTGGCTCAAGACGCGTGATGCCGATGATTTTGGCACCATCAATGATTTATCGGTTACAATCAAAAAACGGCTGAATCAGAATGTCAACAACTACGACTCGCCCGTGGCCGGCAAACTGTTTAAACTGCTCAACCAGCCGGCTCCGGACAAGAGCGAGGAAGTGAAGGTGATCACCGACTTCCTGTCGACGCTGAAACTTGACGGCGATGTGAGCAAGGCCGACCTGATCAGGAATTTCGGCAAGCTGTATGACATCGGATGCCCGGCGCTGGTATTGAACGTAATAGGACCTTTGAACGGACAAATGAAGTGCTACCTCGTTAGTGGAATCCCGTACAGTATTAACTTCCTGGGGGCTTCCTTATCACAACTGGGAGATCAGAACGGTGAGGTAAGTGAGGATGATAATCCGATAAAATTCGTCTTAAGCGACCTGATGGGACTGGACTTCGACTCACCCGACATCAAGGCCAAGGCGGATGAGTTCGATAAGATAGAAAGCAAACTGAGCAGCTTATTCTATGGTACTGCAGAGAAAGACAATGAGACCGGTGTCATCCGGCTCAAGCGGATACAGCCCGCCACACTGCAAAGTCTGGCCGACCGCCGTACCCGAGGGGATGAGGGCGAGGACCTGAAGGCCGTCTTCAACGAGGCTTTCCACATAGAAGAAGCGACACATATCGACGAGAGCGTGGATAAAGTCCTGGCCATACTAGACGAATATAGCACCGACACCTGGCTGCTCTACCAGCAATACTACGTCTATGGCAGATTCTCGGCTATGTTCCGCTGTACGAACTATTATGATAATATCTATAACACTATTCAACGCGTGAAGACTTTGGCCCCCTCAGCCACGATAGACTATGAAATGGCCATGCTTCTGGGCGACTGCGACGTGGAAGGCTGCCGGGAAATTCTGGAGAATATGCGTCAGCGCATGAGTCAGCGCATCGAACAGCTCGACTGGCTGAGCAGCGCCACCAAGGCAAATGCCCTGGAGAAGTTGCAGGCGATGGTCTTCAGTGTGGGCAAGCCCGACGAACTGTACAATGCCGACTTCAAACTGACGGGCAATACAGCCGTGGAGGTTGCCATGCAGTATATGAGGCAGCTCACCGAATACCAGCGCACCATAGACGGCGAGCCCGCCTACGGCAATGGGTGGGACTATTTGAATGCCAACGTCGTAAGTACGATAAGCCTGTCGTCTACCAATGCTTTTTACGTACCTCAATTCAACCAACTCTTCATCATCCCGGCTTACATGATGTCGCAGATATTCCCCACCGACAAGGACAATGCCCAACGTTATGCCGTGTCGATGGTGTTCGGCCACGAAATGACCCACGGCTTTGACCCCACTGGTGCAAAATACGATGCCCACGGCTTTGAGAAAAACTGGTGGACCGACGGGGATATGGCCCAGTTCAAACTGTTGCAGCAGCAGATGATCGACCGCTATAATGAGCTGGAGGTGGTGCCCGGCGTCATGGCCGACGGTGAGAAGACACTCAACGAGAACGTAGCCGACTTGGGCGGCGTGACGCTGGCCTACGACCTGTGGAACGAGAAACTTAAGGCCGATGGCTTTACCGGCGAGGCCCTGCGCCACCTGCAGCGGCAGTTCTTCCTCAGCTATGCCGTTGTCTGGAATTTATATCGCTCAGACGAGGATTTGCTTGATCAGATAAAAACCGATGAACACTCTTCCAGCATGAACCGCGTGAACGGCATCTCGCGCCTGTTCGACGACTGGTACAACCTCTTCGGCGTCAAGCCCGGCGACAAGCTCTACGTGCCCCCCTCCGACCGTGTGAAGATTTGGTAAAAACAGCTATTTTATATTAAATAGGTATGAATAGAATGATGCAATGGCTGCTTGCCGCCACCCTGACCATTTGCGGCTCAAGTGTGTTTGTAGCGTGTACGAACAACGACAATCCCGTGGCACCTCAGGATAAACCGCTGCCAAAGGTCAGCAAAATCTATACCTCGGGTGTGGTTAAGGCGGAAAGGAATGTGGACGGCCAGTGGACAACTATCCATGAACAAGTGAACGAACGTGCACTGCTTTATGATTTCCAATGGTCGGGTGACCGTTTGGAAAGCATACAGACCACTGAAAGATCAATGGTGCTGACCTATGATGACAATCAGCACATCATTAACGCCAGGCTGAACGGAACACGTCTCAACTATGCTTATGAGTACGATGCCCAGGGTCGCCTTGTACGAATGGTCGAGACCATGCCGTTCGACGACACGATAGACCACATCTACTACACCACCTTCTCTTACAACGGTGACAAGCTGGTGAAGACTGAGGAAACCAATGAATTCAGCAAGGAGAAAGTGCCCAACCCGACTTCATCGGCAAAAGAGGTTACAACCTATGAGTGGCAAGGTGACAACGTCGTATCTCAGACTGTCGAAAAAGATTTGTATAACGGCAGCCACACCACCGAAAAATTTTCCTACGAGTACACCACGTTGCTCAACCCTTTCTATCATGACATACTCTTACTGACGGGTGTCTACTCTGTGGGAGGATTAAATAACGACGGTTCTGTCATCAGCAAAAATCTGGTAAAGACCATGACCCTTGGATCTACGGTTTTCTACAACGAGTATACCACCGTGGGCGACCGTGTGGTTTCCATTATCACAGACAACACCGTCGAAACCTCAGCAATGCGCGCTACCACCCATACAGTCTATGACCTGGAGTACGCGGAGTGATGATGGTGTGTTCACGACGATGCCTTATATCAACGTGACGCCCACCACTTTCGCCTGCGACGAAGACTGTGAGTCGCGCTGTTATAATGAGGATAACAGCGAACAAATCATTGTTTCAGATTGTCGGGGACTACAGGCATCGCACCATTCTGAGTGGTATCTCTATGGCAGTTATGGAGAGCAGTCGGGTAGTATGTCGGACGTCGCCCTTGACAGACTCCGTATTGACTATCGTACTTACAAGGTCTGCAGTAGCATCATCCCCCGCAACCGAATGGCTTCCGCAGGTATGAACTATACTTATAAACAGCCAATCCACGAATTTTTCTGGGTATGGCGGGCCAAATACAGTCATCAGAGAAAAAACCTGACTGCCGATCTTCAGATTCATGAGGGACAATACTGGTATGCTTACTTGGAAAAAGCA